>CAZZLK010000090.1:0-9162 GCA_964655195.1 uncultured bacterium | reverse complement strand
GTCCCATAAGGGCCTCTAAGCTCTTCATATTTACTCCAGGGACAGGGATAAAGATCCCTATTCTATATATAGCTATCATAAGTAGGGTAAATAAGATCTTATTCCTCAATTCTGGTATTCTAAAGATATTAAAGAATCTAGTAGCAGAAGATTCTACCATCAGGCAATTACCTCCACACTTCCTCCAGCAGAAATAATCTTCTCTTTAGCCTGTTCGGAAAACTTGTGAGCCTTGACAGTTAAAGGTTTCTCCAGAGCACCATCTCCCAAAACCTTGAGTCCATCGTAAATTTCCTTTATAATACCTCTCTCCAAGAGGAGCTCTGGTGATACTACTGTACCTTCCTCAAATATATTCAGTTGACCCACATTCACTATTGCATATACCTTCTTAAATCTATTCTTAAAGCCTGGCAGTCTGGGAAGTCTTCTCTGTAAAGGAGTTTGTCCACCTTCAAAACCTGGCATTACTCCATCGCCAGAACGAGAACCCTGCCCCTTTATACCTCTTCCAGAGGTCTTTCCTTTACCAGAACCATGACCTCTTCCCACTCTTATCCTTTCCTTTACTGCACCTTCGGGGGGGTACAGTTCAGAGAGTTTCATCATCACTAACCTCCTTAATCTCCAACAGGTGTTTCACCTTATTCAGCATACCAATAATACTTGGTGTAGCTTCAAACTCTCTTGTCTTATTCAGTTTATTTAGCCTCAATACCCTCAGTGTAGCCTTCTGATCTTCAGGATAGCCTATTGGACTCTTCTTCAGGGTGACTCTCAGTTTCATAGCATCACCTCAATATATCTTTTACTTCTTTTCCCCTTATTCTAGCTACTTCTACCGGGGTCCTTAACATAGAAAGAGCCTTTATAGTAGCTCTAGCCAGATTTATTGGATTGGTAGAACCAAGAGCCTTTGTGAGTATGTTCTTTATACCTGCAAGCTCCAGTATTGCTCTCACCGTTCCTCCAGCTATAACTCCTGTTCCCTCTGATGCAGGTCTGAGCACCAGTTTAGAGGCTCCAAAGTCTGCAACTACCTCATGAGGAATAGTGGTTCCTCTCATAGGAACAGTTATCATATTCTTTTTGGCTTTAGTTATAGCCTTTCTTATTGCATCTGGAGCTTCGGGGGCTTTACCTATAGCGATGCCTACATGCCCCTGCATATCTCCAACAGCAACAAGAGCACTGAAGCTAAATCTCTTTCCTCCTGCAACTACCTTGGCTACCCGCCTTACCGATATCACTCTTTCTGTAAACTCTAAGGTTTCTGGTACTTCCATCACATTATCTTCCATCTTAGAACTGCAAACCTCCCTCTCTAGCTCCTTCTGCTAATGCTCTTACTCTGCCATGATATTTATATCCGCCTCTATCAAAGACCACCTTTGTTATACCCTGAGCAATAGCTCTCTCAGCCAGGACCTTACCAACGATCTTAGCCCTCTCTGTCTTACTTAAGCCTTTGATCTTTTCACGAATATCTGGTTCTAACGTGGATGCCGAGACTAAGGTATGTCCTTTTGTGTCATCTATAATCTGAGCATATATATGTTTTAAACTCCTGTAGACATTAAGTCTCAGTCTATCTGGGGTTCCAAAGATCCTCTTTCTTATACGTTCATGCCTTATCTTTCTACGGAGACCTCTGTCGATCATTCCATTCCTCCTTACTTCTTACCGCCAACTTTTCCTGCTTTACCTAGCTTTCTCCTTACCACTTCATTCACATACTTGATACCTTTACCAGTATAGGGATTAACGGGTCTAGTAGCCCTTATTTCAGCAGCCATAGCTCCAACTCTCTCCTTATCTATACCTCTTACAGTAATATGAGTTGGATCTGGTACTTCAAATGTTACCCCATCGGGTTCAAAGACTACTGGATTACTGTAACCTATATTCAGGACTAATTTTTCTCCCTGCTTCTGTGCCCTGTACCCGGTACCTATAAGCTCCAACGTCTTTGTAAATCCTTTAGTAACACCCTCCACCATATTGGCTACTACGGTCCTTATGGTACCGTGTAAAGCCTTGTATAGTTTTTCATCGCTCTGTCTCTCTACTATAAGGGTACCGTCACTCTTTCTGACAGTAATGCCTGATGGGATGGATTTTTCCAACGTTCCCAAAGGACCCTTTACCAGTATACTATTTTCTTTTATTTCCACATCTACCCCAGAAGGGATAGGAATAGGTTTTTTCCCAATCCTCGACATATATTATCTCCTCCTACCAGACAAAGCAGAGAATCTCTCCACCTAGACCTTCCCTGCGAGCCTTTTTATCGGTCATAATACCACTAGAGGTAGAAACTATAGCTATGCCTAATCCACCCAAGACTCTAGGCAATTCATTTCTCTTGGCGTATATCCTTAGTCCAGGTTTACTTACCCTTCTTATACCCATAATAGCAGGGGTCTTTTTGTCTACATATTTAAGGTAGACTCTTATAAACGGGAACTTCTCCGTCTCTATCTCCTTATAGTCAAGTATATAGCCCTCTTCTTTCAATATTCTCAATATCTCCAGCTTCAACTTGGAAACAGGAGATATGTCTACAGTCTCCAGACGAGCTCTACTTGCGTTCCTTATTTTAGTCAACATATCAGCAATAGGATCAGTGGACATATCTACTAACCTCCTACCAACTAGCCTTAATAATTCCAGGGATAAGCCCTCTGTGAGCTAACTCCCTAAAACATATCCTGCAAAGGCCAAAGTCCCTGATATATCCTCTTGGTCTGCCGCATCTACTACATCTATTCCTTGCCCTTACTTTATACTTCGGTGGTAATTTACTCCTTTCAATCTTTGCCTTACGTGCCATACTATTTCCTCCTAATTAGCCTCTAAATGGCATCCCTAGAGCCTTTAGAAGCTCATAAGCTTCTTCATCAGTTTTAGCAGTAGTAACAATAGTTATATCCATACCTCTTACCTTGACTACTTTATCGTACTCTATCTCTGGAAATATAAGCTGTTCTTTTATACCCAGAGTATAATTCCCTCTTCCATCAAAAGACTTAGGGCTTACACCTCTGAAATCTCTAATCCTAAACAGAGCTACATTTAGTAGTTTGTCCAAAAATTCGTACATCCTGTTACCCCTGAGGGTAACCATACATCCTATACTCATACCCTTACGGAGTTTAAAGTTTGATATAGACTTTTTAGCCTTAGTAACAACAGGCTTCTGCCCAGAGATAATCATCAGGTCATTAACTGCGGCCTTTAGAAGGTCTGGATTCTGTATAGCATCCCCTACCCCCATATTTATGACTACTTTCTCTATCTTAGGAACAGCCATAATGTTTTTGTAATTAAATCTCTTCATAAGGTATGGTATAACTGTCTCTTTATAATAGTCCTTTAACCTAGGCATATATTCCACCTCTACTAAGTTTCATCTATGATCTCACCGCACTTCTTACAAACTCTAACCTTTCCCTCAGAGAGGACTCTTGTCCCTATCCTTGTTGGTTTGTTACAGTGGGGACAGACCAGCATAACCTTACTCCAGTGTAACGGTGCTTCTCTAACTATGATCCCCCCTGTAGGAAGCTGAGGGTTTGGTCTCATATGTCTCTTTACTCTATTTATACCCTCAACTATGACCAACTGCTCCTTTGAATTAACCTCTAGGACTTTACCTCTTTTAAACTTATCCTTACCAGCTATAACTTCTACAGTATCCCCTTTCTTGAAGTGACTGAGCGTCATCTTACACCACCTCTGGAGCAAGGGATATTATTCTCATAAAATCTTTATCCCTCAGTTCTTTAGCTACAGGACCAAATATTCTTGTTCCCCTAGGATTTTTCTGATCATCTATGATTACTGCTGCATTCTCATCAAATCTGACCACTGTACCGTCTGGTCTCTTTATTGCATTTTTTGTACGCACTATAACCGCTTTTACTATGTCGCTCTTCTTTATATTAGAATTAGGGGTGGCCTCTTTTACTGTAGCCACAATAATATCTCCAATATATCCATACTTCTGGTTTCCAGTGCCCAGTACACGTATGCAGAGTATCTCTTTAGCTCCTGTGTTATCAGCTACCTTCAGTCGAGACATCGGTCGTATCATACTCTTCCCCTTCCTTCCTTCCAATAATTCTTACAACTCTCCATCTCTTTTCTTTACTAAGAGGACGAGTCTCTCTGATGAGAACAATATCTCCTATCTGGCATTTATTCTCTTCATCATGGGCTTTATACTTCTTTATACTCTTTACTACCTTCTTATACAACGGATGAGAGAATCTCCTCTCAACCGCTACCACTACCGTCTTATCCATCTTATTACTTACAACTACTCCTATAAGTTCATTCCTAGCCATAGCTCCTCCTTATCTGTTTCCCAAACGTCTCAGATGCATAATAGTAAGAATTCTAGCTATATCTTTCTTTACCTCTTTGATCCTAGCTGTATTCTTAAGCTGTCCTGTAGTCTTCTGAAACCTCAGGTTGAAAAGTTCCTCTTTAAGTTCTCTCAACCTGTTCTCTAACTCTATATCGGTCATATCTCTTATAACAGAAGGCTTCATAGCTTCTCACCACCCATAAGACGATTTCTGGATATCAACTGTGTTTTAATGGGAAGCTTAGAGCTAGCCAGTCTAAATACCTCTAATACAACGTCTTTGGGAAGTCCTGCTATCTCAAATAGGACCTTACCTGGCTTAACTACTGCTACCCAATGCTCTGGAGAACCCTTACCACCGCCCATTCTTGTCTCTGCTGGTTTTGCAGTAACTGGTTTATCAGCAACGACTCTTACCCACATCTTTCCGCCTCTTCTCAGGGCTCTGTTGAGCACGATTCTAGCTGCTTCAAGTTGTTCACTGGTTATCCACGCTGGTTCTAAAGCCTGAAGCCCGTATTCACCAAAGGCAACATAATTTCCATCTGTAGCTATACCTTTCATCCTACCCCTCTGCTGTTTTCTGTACTTTACTCTAGTAGGTATCAGTGCCATCTACAGTAACACCTTCCTCTTCTGGTAATGGTTCCTCTTCAACGGTTTCTTTCTTTTCTAACATCACATCTCCTCTATATATCCATACCTTTATCCCTATCTTACCGTAAGTGGTCATAGCCTCGGCAAATCCATAATCTATATCTGCCCTGAGTCTCTGAAGAGGAACACTTCCCTCTCTATACCATTCACTTCTTGCAATCTCAGCCCCAGCCAACCTACCACTGCAAGCCACCTTAACCCCCTTGGCTCCTGCTTTTAATGCTCTGGCAACTACATGTTTCATAGCTCTCCTGTAAGCCACCCTTTTCTCTATCTGAAAGGCAACATTCTCAGCCAACAGTTGAGCTTCAAGGTCAGGATTCTTTACCTCCTGTATGGTTATAGAGATGGTCTTCCCGGTAAGGTCAGCCAGAGTCTTTCTTAGCTCTTCTATACCAGTTCCCCCTCTACCTATTATAATACCTGGTCTAGAAGCGTGAACTATTACCCTTACCCTACCAGGTAGTCTTTCTATCTCCACCTTGGGAATGCCAGCATGATAGTACTTCTGTTTTACTGTATCCCTTATCTTTATATCCTCTAAGAAGTAATCCTTATACTCTCTGGTTGCAAACCACTTAGCATCCCATGTCTTATTTATTCCTAACCTTAATCCAATAGGATTTACTTTATGCCCCATCTATTCACTCCTTCTCCTGAAGAATAATATATAAATGGCTAGTATATCTCTTCCTTGGATTTACCCTACCCAGAGACCCTACCTTATACCTCTTTAATACAGGTCCTTTATCCGCATATGCCTTGGCAACATAGAGATCATCCTCTACGAGTTCGAAATTATTCACAGCATTAGCCACTGCAGAGTTTAAGACCTTTTCCACAAGTTTAGGAGCCCTTCCGGGGGTAAACTTTAATATAGCTCTAGCTTCTTCTATGCTTTTACCTCTTATAAGAGCCATCACTCTATTAGCCTTCCTAGGAGAGATCCTCACATATCTTGCTATTGCCTGCGCCTCCATACAAAACCCTCCTACTTAAGCTCTCTAGAACGTCTAGTAATCTCTCCATGTCCCCTAAATGTTCTCGTTGGTACAAATTCTCCAAGTCTGTAACCAACCATATTTTCTGTTATGTATATAGGGACATGTTTTCTCCCATTGTGAACCGCTATTGTATGTCCAATCATTTCAGGGATAATCATAGAGCTCCTAGACCAAGTCTTTATAACCTTTTTCTCGTTATTCTTATTCATCTCAAGTATCTTCTTTAGAAGCTTCGGGTGGACATAAGGTCCCTTCTTACTGGAACGTCCCATTACTTCCTCCTCCTGACTATAAACTTGTCGGAAACCTTATTCTTTCTAGTCTTATAACCAAGGGTAGGCTTACCCCATGGAGTAACAGGACCAGGTAATCCTATAGGTGCCTTACCCTCACCACCGCCATGAGGATGGTCTACTGGATTCATAGCAGAACCCCTGACAGTCGGTCTCCAGCCAAGCCAACGAGACCTTCCTGCCTTACCTAAATCGATATTTTCGTGGTCCAGATTTCCTACCTGACCTATGGTAGCTCTACATCTTATATGTATCCTCCGTAATTCACCAGAGGGAAGTCTAAGAAGAGCATACTCTCCTTCCTTCGCCATTATCTGTGCTCCAGTTCCGGCAGCTCTGGCTATCTGTCCCCCTTTACCAGGAACAAGTTCAACATTATGAACAATCGTCCCTATAGGGATATTGGCAAGTGGCATACAATTCCCAGGAGCAACATCGACCTGTTCTCCAGAGATTACAGTATCTCCAACTGAAAGTCCAAGTGGAGCGATTATATACCTCTTCTCTCCATCCGCATAGGCTAATAGTGCAATTCTTGCAGACCTATTTGGGTCATACTCTATAGCAACGACCTTAGCAGGAATATTATCTTTATCCCTTTTAAAGTCTATTATTCTGTACTTCCTTTTATTGCCTCCTCCTCTATGTCTGGTGGTTATACGACCATGTAAGTTACGTCCTGCATGCTTCTTTAATGGAACAACCAAACTGGGTTCCGGTTCTTCCTTTGTAATCTCGCTAAAATCCGCTACAGTATAGAACCTTCTACCCGGAGATGTAGGCTTAAATGTTTTTATCCCCATACTTTCACTCCTTACAGTCCCTCAAAGAAGGGTATTGAATGTCCCTCTGCTAGTGTGACTACCGCCTTCTTATATCCAGAGGTTTTTCCTTCAAAGATTCCCATTCTCTTCTTCTTACCCTTCTGCCTGATAATATTTACCTTCTCGACCTTTACACCGAATATATCTTCTATAGCCTTTTTTATCTCAATCTTATTAGCAAAAGGAGATACTACAAATTCATACTTACGAAATTCTCTTAAAATAGAAGACTTCTCACTTATAACAGGTGTTATAATTATATCTCTAGGGTCAGCCAACTGATATCACCCTTTCTTTGAGCCTTTCAAGAATGGATGTGGTGGTTAGCAGGTAGTTATGCCTCAGTATTTCGTAGGGGGATATCTCATTGATAGAGACCACATCAATATAAGGTATGTTCCTACTTGCCAGGACAAAATTCGTGTCTAGATCTTCCAGTACTACCAAGCAGGAAGATGTTATTCCCAGATTATCCAGTATCTCCACAGCCTTCTTGGTTTTAGGCTCATCAATATTTAGATCTTCTACTAGGATCAGCTGATTATTATTTATCTTATCTATCAAAGCAGAAGCAAGTGCAGACCTCTTTACCTTCTTAGGTAGAGACAGTCTCACATCCCTTGGATGGGGACCAAAAACAACTCCGCCACCCTTCCATATAGGAGACCTTATACTTCCATGTCTGGCTCTACCAGTACCCTTCTGTCTCCATGGTTTTCTTCCCCCTCCTCTTACCATACCTCTGGTCTTGGTAGAAGCAGTCTTGGGATACATATTGTAAAGGTGGACTCTCACTGCATAGTAAAGGACATCTTTATTTACATCTGAATCCACAAAAGGGAATGTTCCAACCTCTTCGCCTAGCAGGTTGTATACTTTAATATCTCTACTCATTTACCTCGACTCCTTTTTTAACCTTTTTAGAGTCCTTTATTACCAGAAGACTGTTTCTAGCACCGGGAACAGCCCCTTTTATAAGCATCAAGCCTTCGTCTTCTATAATCCTTACAACTTCTAGTGCCTTAACAGTCACAGTCTTACCACCCATACGTCCAGGGAAATGGTGGCCCTTAAAGACCCTAGATGGGTAAGAGCTGGCTCCGATGGAACCTGGGGCTCTATGGAACATAGAACCATGACTGGCTCCTCCTCCACCATAGTGCCATCTCTTAACCCCACCGGCAAAGCCCTTTCCCTTGGAGGTACCTGTAACATCAACTATATCTCCTGGTTTGAAAATACTTACCGTAATGTTATCTCCTACTTTAAGTTCATCAGTTATTTTATCTACCCTTATCTCCTTAAGAATTCTATAGAAGGGCATCCCTAACTTCTTAAAGAATCCCTGCAACGGCTTATTAAGTTTGGACTCCTTCGTCTCCTCGAAACCTAAAAGTAGAGCATTATAACCATCCTTATCTACCGTCTTTTTCTGAAGAATCTTGCAACCTTCAGTCTTTACGACGGTAACAGGAATTCTGTTCCCCTGCTCATCGAATACCTGTGTCATTCCAATCTTTCTGGCTAGAATACCTTTTATGACCATAGTCCTCACTTCCTATAGTTTAATCTCTATATCTACACCAGAGGGTAGATTGAGCTTCATAAGTGCATTTATAGTCCTAGGAGTAGGATCTAGTATGTCTATCAACCTCTTGTGAATCTTCAAGAAAAACTGTTCTCGTGAATCCTTATCTATGTTTGTTGAACGTAGAATACAGTAGAGCCTCTTCTCTACCGGTAGAGGAACAGGACCAGAAACTTCTGCCCCAGTCCTCTTTGCTGTAGCTATAATCTTTTTCGCCGACTGATCTATTAGATCTACATCATAAGCTTTTAGTTTTATTCTCATTCGCTGTCTCATCTCTTATTCTATAAGCTGGGTTATAACTCCAGCTCCTACTGTCCTACCTCCTTCCCTGATAGCAAATCTTAACCCTTCTTCTAACGCTACCGGTACTATAAGCTCTACTTCCATATTTATGTTGTCTCCTGGCATTACCATCTCTACC
>CAZZLK010000089.1:0-4530 GCA_964655195.1 uncultured bacterium | reverse complement strand
CGGGTATACTCTGGAGAGAAGAAGAGGAATCACTGAAGGAAGATGGGTAAGTGGATTAGGTATATTCAGCCCTAAAATTTCTGGAAGAGTCTTTAGGGAAAAGATAATGGACTATAGGTTTATTAATGATGCACCTACTTACTATCTCGATGGAAGTTTCAACTTTGGTTCTAAAACACTGGCAGGTATGATTATTGGGTGGCTTTATTATCCTATGAATTTCATAGTAGATATCCCGTTAGGGGAGGGCAATGTCATCATCCATACCTTCCCCATTATAAATAGGCTTTCCAATTCACCAGTAATGACGGCGTTACTAAGCCAGATCTTGTAGCCTCTTGGAAACTCCCTTGACAAATGCAAGGGAATAAAATATAAGTAAAGTTAGTAACCCCGGGCTATAAGAGTCCATAATAAGGGGTACACATTTTGAAAGGTGAATATTGGGATGACTGGAATAAGAAGGCAAGGGGTAAAAGTCAAGGGGTTGGCTGTGGGGGGTCAAATATAGTAGAGTTATGGTTAGAAGTAAGGTTACAAGAGGCTTGGGAGTTTCCGGGAACCTACGGTTAGGTAAAAGGGGGTGATGCCTAGAGAAAGACCGTAATCTTAACCAAACGAGTTTAGTAATTATTCCAGTCAAGTTAACTTTAGAAAAGTTATCTGGAAGTTAGGGAAGTGTATTAGGGTTTTTAAAACTTAATTATTACTTAAGGAGGTTAAAGACTATGAAGAAGTGGGTATTAGTGAGTCTGGTTTTAGTATTAGCTTTTAGTTTAAGTATAGGAAGTGTATCAATCTCTTTTTCTCAGAAGAGATATAATGAAGCCCCAATGTTGGCAGAACTTGTAAAGCAGGGGAAATTACCTCCAGTAGAACAGAGGCTTCCCAAAAATCCCTTTGTAGTTGGACCTGGAGTATTAATCTCTAAAAAAGATCTTCCTGATTGGCAAGTAGGGAAATATGGTGGAACCTTGAAGTTTGTTCATGTAACAGCGGATTGGTCACCCGATGTCTTCATAGCTAACTGTACAGAAAATCTCCTTATAGCTCCTGGCATAGGAGTAAAGGATATAAAGCCGAATATAGTAGAGAGTTTTGAGGTTAGTAAAGACAATAAAGTTTTCACTTTCAAGCTGAGAGAAGGTTTAAAGTGGTCTGATGGCGAACCGGTAACTACTGAAGATATAAGGTTCACTTATGAGGACATATTTTTGAACGACAAGTTAACTCCGGTCTTCCCCTCTAAGTTTAAGAGTGGTGGTAGACCAGATGGCGAACCAATGAAGTTAGAAATTTTAGACAAATATTCTTTTAGAATCTCTTTTAAAGAGCCTTATGGTGGGTTCCTTAGAGAGATAACAGTAAAGGGCTGGAGTGGATATACAGACTTATTAAAGCCGTCCCACTATTTAAAGCAGTTCCATATCAAATATACCTCTCTTGAGAAACTGAAGCCTCTATTAGAAAAAGAAGGATTTAAGGATGAGTGGTGGCAGTTATTCCATCTAAAGGACTTTACCAACTGGGAACAGACACAGGCAAAGAGTATGGGATTCCCTGTTCTTACTCCTTGGATACTGGTGAAGGCTACCGGAGGAATCTATGAATGGGAGAGAAATCCATATTATTTCAAGGTAGATACAGCTGGAAATCAGTTGCCATATGTAGATAAGATAATTTCTACTCAGGTCCAAGACGCAGAAATGGCGAATATGAGGGTCCTAACTGGAGAGGTAAACTTCCTTAGAGAAAGCACGGCATTGATAAAGCTACCACTATACAAGCAGAACGAGAAGAAGGCGGGTTACAAAGTATCTCTCTTAGAGATGCATGTTGATCCCAGCGCTATATATCTAAACCTGACCTATAAGGATCCAACCTGGAGGAAAGTGGTTCGTGACGTAAGATTCAGAAGGGCTATAAATATGGCTATAAATCGTAAAGAGATCATAGATAGCGTCTATTATGGTTTTGCTTCACCACCAAAAACTGTTCCTAGCGAGTATAACCCCGCTAAAGCGGAGCAGTTACTAGATGAGATGGGTATGAAGAGAGGTCCAGACGGATGGAGATTAGGACCAGATGGGAAAGTCTTTGAAATTCTTATAGAATCAGGTGCTCACGCTCCGGACCTAATGCCAGCTGCTGAACTTGTTACTGAGCACTTAAAGGCTATTGGGCTTAAGGTTTCACTCAAGAGGATAGACCCATCTTTATGGGGTCAGAGATTAGCTGCAAATGAGGTTCAGGCTTGTGTAATTTGGAGTGTACAGCCTATGTGGAAGGATGGAACCTGGACAGATTATTTACCTACTTCCCAGTGGGCTCCGGAATGGGCAAGATGGTATTCTACAAATGGTAAGGAGGGCGAAGAACCTCCGGCTGATATAAAACAACTCTATAAGATCCACCAGGGTAGGCTTGCCGCTATACCTTATTCCACTCAGGATGTAAAGCTTACTAACGAGATGTATAAGCTTTACTACGAGAATATCTACTATTTCCCTATAGTAGAAAGGGCTAAGTATGTACTTATAACTCCTGCTAATCTCAAGAATGTTCCTCGATCAGGTCAGGCGATAGCGGGTAATATGTACGTTGAACAGTCGTTCTTTGCTAAGTAATAATCTGTTTTCTATTTGATTCCAAGCTCTCCTATAGATACCTCAGTCTATAGGGGAGCTTTTATGATATTATAGATTGCAGAAAAATTTATGAGTTTTTGTTAAAAGAGGAGGTTTCTTTTATGCTAGAGTCGTATCGTCCCAAGCTTCATTTTACCCCTGAATCGGGGTGGATGAATGATCCAAATGGACTGGTCTATGTGGATGGATTGTATCATTTATTCTATCAGCATCACCCTTTTTCTACAACATGGGGACCGATGCACTGGGGGCATTCGGTAAGTAGAGATCTGATACATTGGACCCATCTTCCTATTGCACTGGAACCAGATGAACTGGGTTTTATCTTTTCAGGTAGTGCCGTATATGACAAGGATAACACCTCTGGTTTCGGCAGAGAAGATAAGAAACCCATAGTTGCTATATTTACTCATCATAGTGACAGAGGGGAAAGACAGAGTATAGCATGGAGTCTTGACCATATATGCTTTACCAAGTACAGCCATAACCCTGTTATTGAAAATCCAGGGATAAGAGACTTTCGTGACCCAAAAGTCTTCTGGTATGAAGAAGGGAAATATTGGGTTATGGTTGTATCGGCTGGAGATAGGGTACATTTTTATAAGTCGAAAAATTTAATTGACTGGCAAAAGAACGGTGAATTTGGACCTGAAGGTAATTATGCCCCTGGTGTATGGGAATGTCCAGATCTGTTCCCCCTAGAGGTATCTGGTGGAGAATATAAGTGGGCACTGGTAGTAAGTATGGGTATGCCCTCTTATTTAGGAGGTTCTAAGACACAGTATTTTATTGGCAATTTTGATGGTGAAAGGTTTACACCTACAAATTCTACAGGTAGGGTTGAATGGATTGATTATGGACCGGACTGTTACGCTGGTAATACCTTTAATAATACGCCAGATAATGAAAGGATTTTTATAGCCTGGAATATGAACTGGACCTATGCCGACAAAATACCTGCCAGTGATTACAGAGGGATTATGGGGTTCCCCAGGACCTTAAGATTAGTAGATACACCCTCTGGATTGAAATTGGCTTTTGATTTTATAGAAAGTCTTAATTTGCTTAGAAAAGAGAAGATAGAAATTAAAGATCGTATAGATCTATCAAGTGATACTTTTTATTTTGATGGTATAGGAGATGGAGAATTCACTGTAAAACTTATTAATGAAAGAGGAGAGATATTAGTATTTGGTATAGATAATCAAAACAGGTTTTTTGTCGACCGCAGAAGATCCGGCATCTCAGACTTCTCTGAATATTTTCCAGATGTTTACTATGCCAACCGCGTCTTTACAGGTAGATGTCAATTTAAGGCTTTATGGGATGTGTGTTCACTTGAGATATTAGCCGATGAGGGAACTATTAATATGAGTGTCAATGCATTTCCAACTGAAAGATATGCCAGAGTTATTACAAGTGGTAATGTTGATGGATATATCTATCAGTTCTTTTAGTATTATAGTTTCAATTGATAATCCGCTAGCACAGGTGTCTTTGTCTGTGCTAGCGGTAATACATATCAGTAAGTTATCTGGGAACTTATCTTCTTCCCCGCATTCATAAATGCCTCTATATTCTCTAGAGGTGTTTCCCTGGGTAGATCACAACCCGAACTCAGGATAAAGTTTTTCACGCCATTCATCCTTTCCAGTAAATCCCTGGTAGCCTCAGCTACCTCCTGGGGTTTAGCCAGAAGGAATACCTTTACTGGATCGATATTCCCTATTAGAAATACGTCTTCAGGAACAATACCTGATGCCTCTTTTAAATCCACTGGACTATCCAGACTTAACCCTATTGCTCCTGTATCAGCCATATCTTTCAGTAGATGTCTGGTATTACCACATATATGGAGTATTAATGGGGCTTTTAATTCTTC
>CAZZLK010000088.1:0-18088 GCA_964655195.1 uncultured bacterium | reverse complement strand
TGGTTTAAATTCTTGAGGATAGATAGGAGTGGTGTATGGAAGGATTTCCTCTGTCTTTCAGAGACTTGGGTCTCCTTTTTGGTGGTTTGAGCCTTTTCCTCTATGGAATATTACAGATGAGCTCAGGTTTAGAGAAGGCTGCCGGGGCTCGATTAAGAAGTATCTTTGAAAAAATCAGTGCTTCTCCCTGGAGAGGTCTACTGATTGGAGTGGTGGTAACTGCTTTAGTTCAGAGTAGTAGTGCAGTCACTGTGCTTGTTATTGGTTTCGTAAATGCAGGACTACTGACATTAGAGGGCTCTTTGGGAATTATTTTTGGGGCAAATATAGGTACAACTATCACTGCGCAATTGGTGGCATTTAAACTTACTCTAGCGGCCCCTTATTTTTTACTCTTAGGTTTTATTCTTGTATTTGCTGGAAGAAGGAGGTACATAAAGTATATAGGAGAGGCATCTTTTGGCTTTGGTATGCTATTTTTGGGAATCAGCCTGATGGATTCATCACTTGCACTTCTTAGAACCTGGCCCCCCTTTTCAAAGGCTATGATTACTATGGGGGTAAATCCAATCTTGGGGATTATCACTGGTGCTGTCGTAACTGCCATTATTCAGAGTAGTAGCGTTACTACCAGTACAGTTGTAGCATTAGCTTCCAAAGGAGCAATGCCTCTGAGTTCTGCTGTTCCTATAATTCTAGGGGCAAATATCGGGACCTGTGTGACCGCCGTTTTAGCAACTATAGGAACTAATCTTTCTGCAAAAAGAACCGCTTTGGCTCACCTGCTTTTTAATGCAATAGGGGTACTTTTGATATTTCCATTTTTGAAACCCTTTATTAATCTTGTCTCTCATACTTCCACCGATGTTGCAAGACAGGTAGCTAATGCGCATACCCTTTTTAATGTGATCTGGACTTTTATCTGGATATGGCTTACCAGGCAATATGCCTCTTTTATAAGGAAGATTTTACCTGGAAAGGAGAGGGTATTCCAGAGGCCTACCCTTATACTCAATCCTATCTTATTGAATGCTCCTTCCACCGCTTTGGAGAGTGCTATAAAAGAATTGGCAAGAATGACAGATATAGTAAGAGAGATGTATACACTAGCTTTTGAGGATTTGGAGAATAGCTCCTTAAGCCATTATAGAGATATCCTGACTATGGAAAATATTACTGATGAACTTAAGTCTTCACTCATTAAATTTCTTACAAAACTTTCAGCCACTTCACTTTCTGAAGATGAGGCTAAAGAGTTAAATGCTATACTAAGGGCAGTAGACGATGTAGAAAGGATAGCAGATCATATAACTAATATTATGGAGAAGGTGGAGCTAAAGATCTCTGACAGGGTAGAGTTTACTGAATATGCTAAGAAGGATCTGAAGGAGTTAAAGGAACTTATACTAAAGAATATGGATGAATCTTTTGAGATGATTAGAGAGAGCGATATATCCAATCTTGAAAAGGTGTATGCAAGAGAAGAACAGATTGATATCAAGGTCAAAGAATCTAAAGATAGCCACTTGGAAAGGATGAAGCAGGGTATCTGTCTTCCAATGGCAGGGGTGATATATACGGATATATTGACTGATCTAGAGAGAATCAGTGATCACTGTATGAATATCGCTCAAGAATTCCATGAAGTCAATCTGGTAAAGAGAAACAGGAGGGTAAGTAAGCCCTTGTCAAGTGTCTAACTATATGTTATACTTTCACAAGAATTCGCATGCCTCACATCTCTAAGTCCACCTTAGGTGGCAGTGGGGCAGAAGTTTAACTTAGAGGAGGAGAATGTATGGCAATAGTAACTATTAAACAGCTTTTAGAAGCAGGGGTTCATTTTGGACATCAGACGAAGCGTTGGAACCCCAAGATGAAACCCTATATCTTTGCTGAACGAAATGGGATCCACATAATAGACCTTCAAAAGACAGTAATTTGTATGGAGAAGGCTTATGAGGTTGTAAGGGATGTCTCTAGTAATGGGGGAAAGGTCCTCTTTGTTGGCACAAAGAAGCAAGCCTATGAGGTTGTAAAGACAGAGGCAGAGAGATGTGGGATGCCATATGTAAATCAGAGATGGCTTGGGGGACTTCTAACCAATTTCCAGACGGTTAGAAGGAGTGTAGAGAAGTTAAAGAGATTAAGAGAGGAAAGAGATAGTGGGATGTGGGAATCTTATACTAAGAGGGAGAGGAAACATCTGGAGATCGAACTGAATAGACTCGAGAAGTATGTAGGTGGGATAGAAAATCTTACCTCCTTACCGGAACTCTTATTTGTTATAGATACAAAGAAAGAGGAGAATGCAGTTAAAGAAGCCATAAGACTTGGGATTCCAATTGTTGGCGTAGTGGATACAAATGGTGATCCGGAGATTATAGATTATCCGATACCAGGAAATGATGATGCTATAAGGGCTATAAGGTTATACTGCAGTAAGATAGCAGATGCGGTTCTGGAGGGGGCAGGGATGAGGAAAGAGGAGGTTGAGGAAGAGATAACTGAGATGCCAAGTATAGAGGAGATTTCTGTAGAAGAAATCGAAGAAAAAGTAGCCAGTGAATACGAGGAGGAGACGCTAGATTGAGTATTAATATGGATTTGATAAAAGAACTTAGAGAAAAAACAGGGGCTGGGGTAATGGATTGTAAGAAGGCTCTTATCTCTGCTAATGGAGATATAGAAAAGGCTGTAGAGATACTTAGAAAAGAAGGTATCGCAGTAGCAGAGAAGAAAGGAGCCAGAGTAGCTAAAGAGGGAAGGATAGAGAGCTATATACATCCTGGAAACAAGATAGGCGTCCTTGTAGAGGTCAATTGTGAGACAGACTTTGTTGCAAGAACAGACGAATTTAAGACTCTTGCGAAAGAGATAGCTATGCATATAGCGGCGAGTAGTCCAAGATATATATCTGTGAATGATGTCCCTCAGGATGTCTTAGAAAAAGAGAAGGAGATATATGCAACTCAGGCTAGGAACGAAGGAAAACCCGAGCATGTTATAGATCGTATAGTCCAGGGAAAGATAGAGAAGTTCTATCAAGAAGTGTGTCTGTTAGAACAGCCTTGGATTAGAGATCCGGAGAAGAAGATAAAAGACATCATCAATGAAGCTATAGCCAGATTGGGAGAGAATATTATAGTGAGGAGATTTGTCAGATTTGAATTGGGGAAGGATTGATGGAAGGGGAACTTAAGTATAAAAGAATTTTACTCAAACTGAGTGGTGAGGCTTTTAAAGAAGATTCTGAGCCCATAGGTTATAATTCCCTTATAAGAATTGCTGAAGAGATCGAATCGGTATATAAGTTAGGAGTGCAGATAGCTATAGTCGTTGGTGGAGGTAATGTCATCAGGGGCATTACCTCCAGTTCTCTATCTATAGATAGAGCTACTGCAGACTATATGGGAATGCTGGCTACTGTTATAAATGCCCTTGCCCTACAAGCAAGGTTAGAGTCTATGGATATACCTACGAGGGTTCAGACTTCTATAGAGATGAGACAGATAGCTGAGCCTTATATACGTAGGAGGGCTATAAGACACTTAGAGAAGGGAAGAGTGGTCATATTTGGAGGGGGAACCGGAAATCCATTCTTTAGTACAGATACCGCCGCTGCGCTAAGAGCAGCTGAGATTGGTGCAGAAGTAATGATAAAAGGTACAAAGGTAGATGGAATATATGACTCTGATCCCACTAAGAATCCTAATGCGGTTAGATATCCAGAGATAAAGTATATGGATATATTGAGTAAGGAATTGAAAGTTATGGATGCCACAGCGGTATCTCTCTGTATGGAGAATAAGATTCCAATAGTAGTGTTCAATATATCAGAAAGAGGCAATCTCAAGAGACTTATCTGCGGAGAAGAGATAGGAACACTAGTAAAGGGGTGACATTAGATGGACGAAAAGGCTTTCACCCGTAGTATAGAAGAAAAGATGAAACAGTCTATAACTGTTTTTCAGAAGGAACTTGTGGGCATAAGGACAGGAAGAGCCAATCCTGCCCTGGTGGAAGAGTTGATGGTCGATTACTATGGAACCCCTACTCCACTTTTCCAGTTAGCCAAGATAACCACACCTGATCCTAGGACCATACTTATTCAGCCATGGGACAAACAGGCGCTTCAGAGCATAGAGAAGGCTATCTTGAAATCCGATCTCAGCCTGACCCCAATAAACGACGGTACCTCGATAAGACTTAATATTCCTTCTCCTACGGAAGAGAGGAGGAAGGAATTGGTGAAGCTGGTAAGGAGAAAGGGTGAGGATGCCAAGGTCGTGATAAGGAATATAAGAAGAGCTGGGGTAGAAGAGTTGGAAAAGGAGAAAAAGAATAGCAAGATCTCTGAAGATATAGAGAAGAGGCTCAAGGATCAGCTCCAGAAGATCACAGATAAATATATAGAAGAGATAGATAAAATCTTGGCAGAAAAAGAAAAGGAGATAATGGAGGTATAATTTTTGGAGGCAAATAACATACCTGTCCATGTAGCCATAATTATGGATGGCAATGGACGATGGGCTCAGGCTAGAGGATTACCAAGAATTTATGGCCATCAAGAGGGGAAGCGCAATGTAAAGAGGATAGTTAGGCACGCTGCCAATCTTGGTATAAAATATTTAAGCCTTTTTGCTTTCTCTACTGAAAACTGGAAACGACCTAAAGAAGAAGTAAACGGTCTGATGGAAATTCTAAGATTAGGCCTCCAAGAGGAGAGGCCTGAGTTCATCAGGGAGGGAATAAATGTTGTCTTTTTTGGAGATAGGTCCAAGTTACCCAAGGAAGTCCTTGAAGAGATGGAATTGACCGAATCCCTGACTGCTTCTAATAACAGGCTCTATCTGGCTTTTGCTATCAATTATAGTGGAAGAGACGATATATTGAGGGCAGTAAAGAAGATTTCTCAGAAAGTAGCCAGAGGCGAAATAGATATTAATGAAATAGATGACAAGTTAATTTCTCAGGAGTTAGACACACGAAGTTTTCCCGATCCTGATCTTATAATACGAACCAGTGGGGAGCAGAGGATAAGTAACTTCTTCTTATGGCAATCCGCCTATAGCGAATTTTATTTTACCCCAGTCTTATGGCCTGACTTTGATGAGAAGGAGTTCGACTTAGCAATAGAAGCCTACCAAAGCAGAAAAAGAAGATTTGGAGGCATTTAGTTTTTAATGACTGAAAGAATTATAAGCGCGATTATTGGTGTCCCGATAGTTCTGGGCTTTATAAGATTAGGAGGTATTCCCCTTCAGATCTTTATTTTAGCCCTTTTTACTATAGGTTTTTTTGAATACAGCAGGCTTGCAGGACAGATGAATATAAAGATAAGGTTTTGGGAGGGTTTGCTTGGAGGTATCTTTATACTTGTCTGGAGTTGGGAATATGCTACAAGTGTTTTGCAGACACTTATACTCTTATGGGTCTATCTGATGCTCTATTTTATAATTATGCAGAGTATAGAGAATAGTCTGTCGATCATATCCGCCACCATATTTGGCCTTCTATATCTGGCAGTTCCACTATCTATGTTTCTTGTAATGAGAAAGTTTGATCCTGCTGGATACTGGTGTACTATGGTGATGGTAGGAACCTGGGCTTTTGACTCTACCGCCTACTTTGTGGGAAGAAAATTTGGAAGGCATAAACTTGCCTCTATTTTAAGTCCCCTTAAGTCTTGGGAAGGTTTCATTGGAGGATTGATAGCTACAGTAATAGCTGTGTTCTTATTTCGAAGTAACTTTGAAGGCATCATAATAGGATTGACCCTTGGATTAGGAGTTCAGGCTGGAGACCTTTTTGAGTCTCTCCTTAAGAGAGAGGCTAATGTGAAAGATTCTGGAAGTATTATACCTGGCCATGGTGGTGTTTTAGATAGGTTTGATGGATTTTTGGTTGGGGTTGTTTTTGTCTTTCCTATAATAAGATTTATAGTTGGTGGTATATGGTAAAGAATCTTATCCTTATAGGCTCTACCGGTGCACTGGGCAATCAGGTTCTTGATGTTATAAGGGAGTTTAGAGATCAGTTTAATATAATAGGACTTGGAGCCAGACGAGATTCTGAGAGATTAGCCTTACAGGTGAGAGAATTTTGTCCAAAGTATGTCCTGCTTGCAGAGGAAGATAATCTCTCTCCATCTTTAAAATCCGCCGTAGAGTCTATAGGTAGTAGATTCTTTTATGGAATAGAAGGTCTTAAGGAAATCGCCTCTGTAGAAGAGGCAGATCTGGTTGTAATAGTAATGGGAGGGGCGCTAGGGATATACCCTCTCTGGGAGGCTATAAGGTATAATAGAAATGTAGCTATAGCGAATAAAGAGTCTATAGTTATGATGGGTGAGATAATAAGGGAGCTAGCAAAAAGTAAAGGGATAAATCTTATACCAATAGATAGTGAACCCAGTGCAATATTTCAATGTCTGAAGAGTCTAAATAATATGGATGAGTTGGACCATATTATCCTTACTGCTTCCGGTGGACCGTTCAGAAAATTAACCCGCGAGCAACTCGAATGGGTAACTCCGGAAGAAGCAACAACCCATCCTGTATGGAAGATGGGAAAGAGGATAAGCGTTGATTCCGCTACCCTTATGAATAAAGGTCTTGAGTATATAGAACTACACAAGTTTTTTGATATACCGTATGAAAAGATACAGATAGTTGTGCATCCTCAAGGTATCATCCATGGAGCTATAGGTTTAAATGATGGAACATTTTTTGCTCTTATGAGTAATCCAGATATGCGGATACCTATACTTTATGCGCTTTCCTATCCTGAGAGAAAGCTGACACCTTGGAAGAAGCTGAATCTTGTGGAGCTGAAGGAACTTACATTTGAACTACCGGATGTTGATCGCTTTCCTGCATTAAAGATAGCAATGGAGGCAGGGAAAAGAGGCCTTTCCTATCCTATAGTTCTTAATGCATCTGATGAGGTGGCGGTTGAGCTGTTTCTCAGTGGAAGGTTGAAGTTTACCGAGATACCTCTTCTCGTGGAAGAGGTTCTATCGAGACATAACCCATCTAAGGTAGACTCTGTAGATATGGTAATGGAGATAGATGATTGGGCAAGAAAGGAAACTATTAAAATATTTGATAAGGTGATGAAAAGATGAATCTATTGTATTTTCTCATATTGGTTGGGATACTTGTCCTGGTCCATGAGTATGGTCACTATATACAGGCTAGATTACATGGAGTTGGGGTTATCGAGTTTTCTATAGGTTTTGGACCCAGTATATTCTCCTTTGAGAAAAATAAGACAAGATTCTCTATAAGATTACTCCCATTTGGTGGATATGTGAAACTTGCAGGACTAGATACAGAAGAAGGAATAGATGATGAATCTAGTTTTCATAAAAAGAGCTGGCTGGCAAGATTTTCTATATTAGCTTCCGGTGGGGTTATGAATTTCTTACTGGCTATAGTTATCCTGTTTATGCTCTTCCTTTTAGGGGTTCCTACCGTTGTCCCTACAGGGATCAATTCTGTACTTCCGGGCTCTCCTGCAGATATAGCGGGTTTAAAACCTGGAGATAGGATCATCTCTATAAATGGGAAAGCAGTAGTTACCTCTCAGGACATAACTCAAGCGATACAGAGTTCTAAGGATAAAGTAATATTAGAAGTTGATAGAAATGGAACTATTATGACTTTTGAGGTAGAACCCAGGTACGATCCTTCTCAAAAAAGAAGATTAGTAGGTATCACCCTGCCATTCTTTACCGAAGTCAGATACCCTGCATTTGAATCCCTTAAGATGGCGCTGGTTACATTCGGAACCATTATAGCGGGTACGTTAGATGCCCTTTGGAAACTTATAACAGGTAGACTCGGCGCTGAATCCTTTAGCGGTCCTATTGGGGTGGCAAGGATAACCAGTGTGGCAGCTCAGATGGGTATAAAGGTCTTTATGCAGCTTATGGCTTTTCTAAGTATACAATGGGGCTTATTTAATCTCTTACCAATTCCCGCCTTAGATGGAGGAAGAATCCTTTTCCTTATCTTAAATCTCTGGAAGAGGTTGAGGATAACCCCTGAAAAGGAGAACATCGTTCACTATATAGGTTTCCTTCTGTTAATAGCACTGATGATAATAGTTACTATAGGGGATGTAAGAAGATTCTAATGTGGAGGAGAGAAGATACTTTTCCTGTAAAGATTGGAAATGTTACTATAGGCGGCGGAAATCCTATTGCAGTTCAGTCTATGACAAATACCTATACAGAGGATGTTACTTCTACTGTCTCCCAGATAAAGAGATTAGAAAGGGTTGGGTGTGAGTTAGTCAGGGTAGCAGTACCTACGAAGGACTCTGCCCTGAAACTTGGATTGATCAAAAAAAGTGTTTCTATTCCAATCATTGCAGACCTGCATTTTGATCTGTCTCTCGGTTTTATAGCGCTAGAGATGGGAGTGGATAAGATAAGGATAAATCCAGGTACCGTACCAAATAGGGAGATACTGAAAAAGCTTGTGATGGAAGCTAAGGCTCGTAATATTCCCATAAGGGTTGGTGTAAATAAAGGCTCTCTGCCAGATTCTTACAGTAAAGATAAAGAAGGGCTGGTAAGGTGCGCGCTGGACTATGTAAAACTTATTGAGGATTGGGGTTATAATAATCTGGTGGTGTCTATCAAATCTTCCGATCCGGAAGAGACTGTAGAAGCCAATAAACTTTTAGCCTCATATCTCCGATATCCTATATCTCTAGGTGTAACAGAGGCAGGGGGAGGTTGGAGAGGTATAGTAAAATCTTCAGTAGGCTTAGCCCTGGCACTAAAAGATGGAATTGGGGATACTGTCAGGGTTTCTCTTACTGGTGATCCAGTTATGGAGGTAAAGGTTGCATATGAGATATTACGTAGTTTGGGGTTAAGGAAGCGTGGAGTCAATCTAATAGCCTGTCCTACCTGTGGAAGGTGTCAGGTTGACTTGGAATCTTATTATCAGGAGGTTGAATCTGCTTTAGAAGAGGTAACAATACCAATAGATGTTGCAGTTATGGGCTGTAGTGTAAATGGACCTGGAGAGGCAAAGCTGGCTGATTGCGGTATTGCGTTTGGAAAGGATAGAGCGGTGTTCTTCATAAAAGGCGAGATAGTGGGAACATTCGAGCCAAGAGAGGCTATCGAAAGACTTATTACCTTTGTAAAGGAGGAGGCTGAAAGATTCAAAGATGAGAATGTCTCAGCTTTTTTACTATCCACAGAAAGAGATACCTAGAGATGTAGAGGCGATAAGTCATATGCTTATGATCAAGAGCTGTATGATAGAGAGAGTCGCCTCTGGTATATATGATTTTCTACCTCTAGGTTTTCGTGTGTTAAAGAAGATAGAGGATATAATCAGGAAAGAGATGTTAGCAATAGGTGCCCAGGAGGTCCTTCTCCCTGCTCTTCATCCTAGTGAGTTATGGAAAATGACTGGAAGATGGGACGAGTATGGCGAAGAACTGTTTAAGCTAACAGATAGGCATAACCGTATGATGTGTCTGGGTCCTACACATGAGGAGATTATAACTGCTCTGATAAGGGCTAAGATAAACTCTTATAGACAACTTCCATTTATGCTTTTTCAGATACAGACAAAATTCAGAGATGAGCCCAGACCGAGATTTGGCATCATAAGAAGTAGAGAATTTATAATGAAGGACCTTTACAGCTTTCATGCAGATGAAGAAAGTCTGGATGAGGGATACTATAAAGTCTATAATGCCTATAAGAATATCTTTGATGCAATTGGTTTAGAATACAAGATTGTTGAGGCAGAGAGTGGACCTATAGGTGGAGATGTTTCTCATGAGTTTGTAATAATAGCTGAGAGCGGTGAAGATGAGATAGCTTATTGTTCCTCCTGCAGTTATTCAGCCACCACTGAAAAGGCAGAGTATAGACCTTTAATAGTTGAAGATAACGAGGATCTGCTCCCGGTAGAAAAGGTGTACACTCCCGGATTAAAGAGCGTAGAGGAAGTATCAAGGTATCTCAATGTTCCCCCATCGAAGTTAATTAAGACTGTTATAATAAAAGCAGACGGTAGAAATATTGCCCTACTGGTGAGAGGGGACAGTGAAGTGAATCTTAAGAAAGTAGAAGAGCATCTAGGAATCAAAGATGTTGCCCTTGTAGAGGATAGCGAAACTTCAGCCCCGTTAGGTTTTGTTGGTCCTTTGGGTTTGAGTGGAGTAGAGATTATAGCTGATCCTGAGATAAGAAGTGTAAGGAATGGGGTAGTTGGAGCTAATGAGACCGATTATCACTTTAGAAACGTTAATATCGGTAGAGATTTTGAGCCTGCACGTTTTCTCCCCATAAGAAAAGTAAAGAAGGGAGACCTATGTCCAAGATGTGGAGGGGAGCTTATCATCTCTAAAGGGATAGAAGCAGGACATATCTTTAAGCTTGGAACTAAGTATAGTGAACCTATGGGTGCTATGTTTCAAACCGCTACAGGACAGTTAAAGCCTATAATAATGGGATGTTATGGTATAGGAGTAAGTAGACTTGTAGCTGCTAGTATAGAGCAGAATAACGATAAGAACGGTATCATCTGGCCAAGAAATATTGCCCCATATGAGATATATATACTTCCTACAGACTGGAATAATGAAACGATAAGAAGTTTTGCTGAAAGATTATACAATAAGCTCTCCGAGAAGGGATATGAGGTACTTCTAGACGATAGAGACGAGAGAGCTGGGGTAAAGTTTATGGATGCCGATCTTTTGGGGATTCCTCTCCGTATTACCGTAGGGAATAAGTTTATAAAATCTGGCACTGTCGAGATCAAGAACAGAAGAAAGCCCGATACTATAGAGGTCAGCTCCGAAGAAATTCTAGATAGAATAGAAGAGGTATTCTAATGTGAAGATATTATTCCTTACTGCAAGTATAGGAACAGGACATAACAAGGCTATAGAGTCTGTGGCAAACGCCCTTAATATAATTAGCAGGGAGAAAGGGCTAGAAGATATTAAGTATGAGATAGTTGATGTATACCACTATATAAATGTGGCTCTCGGTAAGTTTGTATCCAAGAGTTATGAAAGGATAGTTAATATTGCTCCAAATATTTACGGCTATTTTTACACTATAGGGGAAGATTCTACCACTCTAAAAGAATTTCTCCACCATATAGGTGTGGGTAAGGTAAAAAGCCTTATTGAAGATTATGACCCCGATATAATAGTCTCATCACATGAGTCTCCATCTGGGATGGTGGCAAATCTCAAACAGGAACATGGATTAAGGAAGGAATTGATAGGTATAATAACAGATTTTAGAGCTCATCCCTTCTGGGTGTATGAAGAGATAGATAAGTATATGGTTCCTAACGAGTTTACAAGGGATTATCTTATAAGGGAAGGTATACCTTCGGAGAAGATATATATCACCGGCATACCGGTGGATCTGAGGTTTGCCCAGAAGTATAATAAGACAGAACTAAAGGAGAAATTTAAACTTGATCCCAATAAGTTTACCATACTTTTGATGGGAAGCTGGCTCGATATAGGTATAGACAGCCTCATCGAAGCCCTGGATAAGTCTTCTCTACCTATACAGATTATTGCGGTCTCTGGAAAGAATGAAAAATTAAAAGAGAGGCTAGAGAAGATAAAAGATAAGGCTACCATACCATTAACAGTTTTTGGTTTTATCACCAATGTGTATGAGGTAATGCATGCATCAGACATAATAATAACTAAACCGGGAGGTCTTATCTCTTCTGAAACCTTGGCAGCTGGGCTTCCTATGATTATAGTCAATCCCATACCAGGACAGGAAGAGTTTAACGCCTTATATCTCACTGCTGAGGGTGCTGCCATAAGAGTGAATAAACTCTCTGAAGTTCCAATTGTAATAGACCTGCTATTGAGAAGTCCTGAGAGGATAAAAGAGATGTCTGATAATGCTAAGAGGATAGGTAGACCTAGGGCAAGTTTTGAAATAGCAGAGATTATTCTATGCAGAAGGGGTTAGTAGAGGTATATACCGGGAATGGTAAGGGAAAGACTACATCTGCATTCGGTCTTGTACTAAGAGCTTTAGGTAGGGGTAAAAGGGTTATTATATTTCAGTTTATAAAATCTAGTGATTTTCCATCTGGAGAGGTTATAGCACTAAAGAAGGCTTTTCCAGAGGTGGAGATTATTCAGGGAGGTAGTGGCAGGTTTATAAAAGGTAGTCCTACTGAAGAAGATATTTCTATGGCTAAGAACCTTTACAAGAAGATAGTTCTGTCTGCCTCTTCCGGAGAATACGATATGGTGATTGTAGATGAGATATTTCCTGCGTATAATGTTGGGTTAATTACTCTAGAGGAGATATTGGGCCTCATAGAAAAAAAGGCTGATAATACAGAGCTTGTCCTTACCGGTAGGGGAGCACCTGAAGAAGTCATAAGATTATCCCATCTGGTTACAGAGATGAGAGAGATCAAACACCCATATAAAGAGGGTATAAAAGCCAGGATGGGTATAGAATATTAAAAAAGGAGGCGATTCCCTTGAATGGGTATTTTATGCTTGTGCTTCATACCCACCTTCCTTTTGTTAAAGGAAAGGGTGTATGGCCCTTTGGAGAAGAGTGGCTCTATGAAGTTATGTATGGTTCTTATATTCCTCTGGTTAAGGCGTTAGAGGACCTTTATGAAGATGGAGTAGTTCCCAATGTTACTGTTAGTATAACCCCTGTGCTTCTTTCACAGCTAGTAATGCCTGAATGTATAGATGGATTTAGAAAGTACATAGCAAGAAAGATAGAACTGATAAATGCTGACAGAGAATATTTTAAATATACCCAGGAGACAGATCTTGTTAATCTGACATTTTATTATCGAGATATCTTGGAAGAGAGACTGAAGTACTTTGAAGAAGCAGGTGGGAATCTGGCAAGAAAGCTTTCTGAATTGGCGAAGAATGGTGCAATAGAACTTATCACCTCGGCTGCAACTCATGCATATTTACCACTCTTAAGGAATGAAAAGTCTGTAAGACTTCAACTCAGGGTGGGTAAAGAAGAGCATATAAGCATTACCGGACTTATTCCCTATGGGATGTGGCTACCAGAGTGTGCCTATAAGCCTGGACTTGAAGATTTTATGTCTGAATTGGGATATCGCTTCTCTTTCTTTGAAGAGCATGCTATTCGTGGCGGAAAAGCCTATAGCCCTTATGGAGAAGAGATGGACTCTCAGGTTTCTCCAAGGGATTATTCTGTATTTAAACCTTACTATATAAGAAAAACCAAGATTTCTGCTTTTGGAAGAGCTGGAGACCTTTCGGGACAGATATGGTCGAAGGACTTAGGATATCCTGGAGACGCACTTTATAGGGAGTTTCACAAGCGTAAAGAAGGGTCCGGATTACAGTACTGGAGGGTTACTGGTCCTAATGTGGATTTGGGCGCAAAAGAACCTTATAATCCGGACCTTGCGCTAAAGAAGGTAAAGGAGCATGCTGGACATTTTCTCTGGAGGTTGGAGAGAACGGTAGAGGATGCCGGGGTTGAAAATCCGGTCATAGTAACTCCTTTTGATACCGAACTTTTTGGCCACTGGTGGTGGGAAGGTGTTGATTTTATAAAAGAGTTACTTATAAGGATAAACTCTTCAAATATAGTAAAGCCAGTAACTCCCAGTAAGTATCTGGCAAGCTTCCCCCCTAATGAGTCTATAGAAATACCTGAATCGAGCTGGGGTGTTGGTGGAGGACACGAGGTCTGGTATAATGAGAATACTAGGTGGATGTGGGAGAAGATATATGAGGTCGAAGATAAGATGGATAAGACCTTTTCAAACAGAGATTTCTCTGGCTGGCAGGAGAGAATTGCCGATCAGATAATAAGGGAGTTTCTTCTCCTTACCAGTTCTGACTGGGAATTTCTGATATATACGAGGTCTGCCGGCGACTATGGGGAGAAGAGATTCAATGAACATCTGACCAATATAAAGCTCCTTATTGATTTACTTGATAAACCAGTATTGTCAGGTGAGGATAAAGATTTTGTTACAGGTCTTGAAAAACTTCACTCACTTTTCCCCAATCGAAGATTGTGGTCCTTCTGGAGGTGAGATCAGTGGATATATTTCTAGTAGCAAGTGAGGTAAATCCATTTATAAAGGTTGGTGGCCTTGCCGATGTTGCCGGGGCTCTTCCTAAGGCTCTTGCCCGTCTCGGATGTAAGGTGTCTATAGTAATGCCGAGATATCGACAGATAAGTCTGGATGGGTATAAACCATCTAATTTTATCGATGTTTTAGATGTACCGTTAGGGTATGGCAATGAGACAGCAAGTGTGGAAAGGATTTCTATTTCAGAGTATATATCTCTTTATCTGATTGGAAACGGGGCTTATTTTCAGAGGGAGTCCCTCTATAATTTCCCTGATGATACAAGGCGTTTTATATTTTTCTCTAGAGCAAGTTTTGAGTTAGCCAGAGTCTTAACCCCAGATATCATTCACTGTAACGACTGGCATACCGCTCTGGTGCCTGGTTATGTCAGATACTACTGGGATAGAGGAACAGTAGGAACCCTTTTTTCAATACATAACCTAGCTTATCAGGGTCTATGTGAAAAGGATATGTTTGTATACTCAGGTTTACCTGAGGGTGCATTCAACCCAGAAGAGGTAGAATACTATGGAAGGTTCAATATTATGAAATCTGGCATAGTCTATAGTGATATGATCAATACGGTAAGTCCCACCTATGCCGAGGAGATCAAAACTCCAGAGTTTGGCTGTGGTTTAGACGGACTACTGAGGAGAAGATCAGATGTACTGGTTGGCATATTGAACGGTATAGATGAAGAGGAATTTAATCCTCAGACTGATAGATATTTACCCGTGAGATTTTCGGTGGATTCTTTAGAAAGAAAAGAAGAGGTCAAGAAGATCTTACTGGGCAGACTAGGACTTTCATACAGTGATGATATTCCTGTAATTAGCTTTATCGGTAGGCTCTGGGATCAGAAGGGCGTAGATATCCTTATTCAGGCTATACCAGAGATTATTAAGAGGGATAGTTACATGGTAATATTAGGGACAGGTTCTGAGTACTATCATCAGATATTGACCGAGCTTGGTGAACAGTATTCTGGAAGGATCTCTGTAAACCTGAGATTCGATAATGAACTTGCCCATCTTATATATGGTGGCTCGGATTTTCTTCTTATGCCATCAAGGTTTGAACCTTGCGGTTTGGGACAGATGATAGCTATGAAGTATGGAACTATCCCTATAGTCAGGGGGATAGGTGGGCTTAAGGATACAGTGGAAAATGGCAGAACCGGTTTTGTATTTTTCGACTATACCTATAGCGCACTAATGGAAAGCATAGATAGAGCTCTTGATCTTTATCGTAACAATAGAACTAAATTAAATGAGATAAGAAAAAATGCTATGCTTGAAGACCATTCCTGGACTAATTCAGCTAAAAAGTATTTGGATGTCTACAATAAAATATTAGCATCAAAGAAAGGGTGAAAATCTGATGTCAGAACTCAGGAAAGACCCTGTAACCAGAAGATGGGTAATAATAGCTACTGAGAGGGCTAAGAGACCCTCGGATTTTGCAAGACCAAAGACAGAGAATAAAAATTTACCCGAATATGTAGATAACTGTCCCTTCTGTGAGGGTAATGAGGGGCTTACTCCACCTGAACTTATGGCTTATAGACATGCTGGTACTCAGAAAGATGCTAGAGGGTGGTGGATAAGAGTAATACCAAATAAATACTCTGCGGTAAGCCCTGATGTGCAGTTAGAAAGAAGGGGGATAGGAATGTACGATATAGCTACCGGTTATGGAGCCCATGAGATTATTATAGAGAGTCCATACCATAATAGGACTATGGCTAATATGTCTGAGAAAGAGATCGAAGAGGTCCTCTGGGCATATAGAGATAGGATCCTTGAACAGGCTAAGAATCCTGAGATAAAATACGCTATAATCTTCAAGAATTATGGAGCAGAGGCTGGGGCATCTTTAGAACATCCTCACTCACAGCTTATAGCCCTTCCTGTAGTTCCTAAAAGGGTCCTGGAAGAGTATGAAGGGGCTAGAGACTACTATGCCTATAAAGAGAGGTGTCCTTACTGTGACATAATAAGGCAGGATAAGAGTGATGGAGAGAGAGTAATTTATGAAAATGATCTCTTTATAGCCCTTGCTCCATTTGCTTCTCCTTCACCATACGAGGTAGATATCCTGCCAAAACAACACGCATCTACATTTGAGAAGATAGGTAAGATAGAGATAATGGAGCTTGCTAAGATCTTTAAGATTATCTTCTGGGCGCTTTCTGAGGTCCTTAACGATCCCCCTTATAATTTTATACTGCACAATATTCCTTTTAGAGGTAATGGCACAGAATTCTTCCACTGGCATTTTAATCTTGTTCCAAGGATCACAAAGCTGGCAGGTTTTGAGTTGGGTTCTGGTTTCTATATAAACCCTGTAAAGCCAGAAGATTCTGCTAAAGCATTAAGAGATAAAATCAATTCTATATAGGAGGACCTCTCTATGGTTTCAACCCTATATGTGGCATTAGTTTGGCATCACCATCAGCCTACATATAAAGACCCTAAAACTGGTAAGTATCTGCTCCCATGGACCAGGATGCATGCGGTGAAAGACTATTTTTATATGGCTAATATTCTCGCCTATTTCCCAGATGTTCACTATACAGCCAATATAACACCTGTACTTATCTCACAGCTGAATGATTATATCTATAACTATGCAGGAGATACATATCTTGAGGTATTAATGAAACCCCCAGAGGAGTTGACATATGACGAGAAGAAGTTATTACTTGAATACTCATTTATACTAAATCCTGAGTATTTTATAAAGCCTTTCCCAAGTTATTATTCCCTCTATAGTAAAGTAAATGCTCTTGGTATAGAGAGGGCTATAGAAGAGTTATCCAAACAGGAGATCCTTGATATCCAGGTTTGGGGGAACCTTGCCTGGTTTGATCCTCATTTTAAAAAGGATGATCCAGTAATAAAGAGATTACTCAGAGAGGAACATTTCACGGAGAATCACAAGAGACTTGTGATAAGAAAGCAGCTAGAGGTGATGAGTTCGGTTCTTCTCAGATATGGAGAGCTTTTAGATCTGGGTCAGGCAGAGATTATTACATCCCCTTTCTATCATCCGATACTTCCACTAATTATAGATACAGATATCGCTAAGGATGTAGGTATAAGTAATCTTCCCAGACTTAGATTTCGATATCCAGAGGATGCTGAGCTTCAACTGAGATGGGCTATAGATACATATGTGTCAACCTTTGGAATAACACCAAACGGTATCTGGCCATCAGAGTTAGCGGTAAGTAATGATGCCCTAAGTCTTATAAAATCTTTGGGTTTTAGATGGGTAATAGCAGATGAGGATATCCTCACTAAAACTTTGGGTAAAGGTCTTAGAGGTCCTGAAGATAAACTTCTCAGTCCAGAGATACTATACAGACCCTACTTCTTAGAAACTCAAGGTGGGAAGTTGATAGTGGTATTTAGGGATAAAATTTTGTCGAACCTTATAAGTTTTCAATACTACAGAATGAATCCTCAGGATGCTGCTATAGACCTTGTAAGAAGGCTCGAAGAAATAAGATTCAGTTTGCCGCAAGGCAGGAGATATCTTGTAACTATAGCTTTAGATGGAGAGAACTGCTGGAACTATTATCCAGAAAATGGGTGGGGATTTCTCACATCTTTATATATGAGACTCTCAGAGACTGCAGGATTAAGACCAGTAACTATCTCTGAATTTATAGAGCTAGATGGGGACTTTGATGTATTGAATAATATCTCTTCCGGTTCCTGGATAAATATGTCTTTTGATACCTGGATAGGTGAACCTGCCACAAATACTGCTTGGGACTACTTAGGAATGGTAAGAAAAGATCTGGAGGATTGTAGAGACAGTATTACTAAAGAAGTGTATGATTCTGCCCTTAGAGAAATACTTATCGCCGAAGGGAGTGACTGGTTCTGGTGGTATAACAGGCACCATACTGTGAGGGAGGATAAGGTCTTCGATGAGCTTTTTAGGGCACA
>CAZZLK010000087.1:0-6011 GCA_964655195.1 uncultured bacterium | reverse complement strand
GATATGATCTATCAGGCACTAAAAGAGGTAAGACTCACACCTGTAGAAGACTTTGCTCCAAAGTATCCGCATATGTTAAGTGGTGGACAGATGCAAAGAGTTGTTATTGCAAGAGCTCTCATTATGAAACCAAAACTTGTAGTGGCAGATGAACCGGTATCTATGCTGGACGCATCTGTCAGGGTAGAAATACTGGAACTTTTAAAGAGTATGCAGGACAGACATAAGACCAGCCTTATTTATATAACTCATGACCTTGCTACAGTAAGGATGTTTACACACTGGATATTTATTATGTATGCGGGAGAGATTGTAGAAAGAGCCGTTACTCAAGAATTGCTTTCTAATCCTTTGCATCCATATACAAATGCCCTGTTAAATGCGATACCAGAACCAGATCCGGAAAACAGAAATATACTTAAAGAAGTACCTCCTGGGGAGCCACCAGATCTGGTAAATCCTCCAACAGGCTGTAGATTTGCCCCAAGATGCTCTCAAGCAAAAGATATATGTACTAGGGAAAGGCCAAAAGAGATGGAGGTGAGGGACAAGCACTGGGTTAGATGCTGGTTATATGGCTAATCCCTCCAGATTTATAAGACATTTTATATAACTCTGGGAGGACCAAATTCTTCGATAGCCTTTACTATTTGAGGAAAGCTCTTTCGCCACACTCCAGGGGGAACATTCTCCGAGATCTGAATCCAGAGCCTTCCTGAGTGTCCAGCCTCCTCGAGAATATTCTTAGCCTCTCTGTATATCTTTTCGGGTTCTTCTAAATGTACAGAAGAGGGAAAGTTCAAAAATAACCTTTTCTCTGGCCAGAAAGAGAGTGCTTCTTTTACACTTGTATCGTTATCAGGAGCTGGGGTAAACGAATCTAATCCCCTTATCTTTGATTCTCTTATCTCTTTCCATAAGGGTTTAAGATCTCCATCCATATGGACGACAACTGGAATGTTTCTATTAGATAAAAGATCTGCTAGTTCATTATAAAATGGTACACAGTATTTACGAAAGTTTCTCTCACCTATCGCATAGGCAGTAATATTATCAGGAAAATTAACAAAGGGAATAAAGACTTTTTCTGCAGCCTTCTTAACAACCTCAAATGTCTTATATTGAATTTCTGCCAATAGCTTTATACATTCTTCTACAAGCTCAGGATAATCTGCCATATGGAAGGAGAGATCGGTCAGAGAGACCCATTGTATCCATAATTGCTGAAATGGTGTTCTCTCCATTGTCACCATAGCTATTCCGTCATCTCCAAGTTCCGCTTCATCTCTTGTGAATCTTTCTATATCCTCATAGACTATAATATCTTTGAGATACGCCATAAAGATCTCATAGTCTTCTGGCTTCTGAATAAAATGCTTTTCGATATGGGTACTCTTGTATACGGGTTCTCTGTATGATTCTTCAGTAAGTTCTCCTTTAGGGGTATGGAGTATTTTTAGAAACCCATTAAAGTTTTCTCTCTTTAAACGCTGCACTTCAAAATAACAGTGCGGATGCTCAAATCTATATATCCTGGACCATCTCAAGAGTCCCATATTATCTCGTCCTAAGATGCTCCATATCTTTTCGTTATCTCCAGCAATGTTATCATACTGGACAAATGGGATACGATCATAGCTTTCTCCATAGATTACAGCTAGCATCCGCTCTCTCATAGTCATTGTAAACTCCTCCTATCTAGCATATGGATCTGCCGCATCACGCAAACCATCACCGAGGAAGTTAAAACAAAGAACTGTCAAAATGATAAAAGCAGCAGGAATAAGTCTCCATGGATAATGTGCAACAGCTAGAACCTGTTGAGCATCCTGTAACAGTACTCCCCAACTTATTGCTGGCGGCTGTAACCCTAAACCCAAGAAGCTTAGGGCAGTTTCTCCTAGAACCATATTAGGTATAGAAAGAGTTATAGATACTATCAAATGACTGGTAAAAGATGGTAAAAGATGTCTTGTTATTATCCTCCACTCACTAGCACCGGCTAGTCTTGCTGCCATAGTAAAATCTTCTTCTCTTAGAGCTAATAGTTTTCCACGGACGACTCTTGCTAAGCCACACCAACCTATAACAGAAAGTATTATAGTGATGGTAAAGTAAGTCTTAGTTACAGGCCAATCTCTTGGGACAGCTGCTGATAATGCCATCCATAAAGGTATTGAAGGGATCGATATAAGAAAATCTATTGTCCTTTGAATAATCTCATCTACCGTACCTCCAAGGTATCCAGATATACCACCTAAGATGATTCCAATTAAGAAACTTAAGAATACACCAACTAATCCTATAGTTAGAGAGATGCGAGCTCCATAGATAACCCTAGAGAAAATATCTCTACCCAACTCGTCTGTACCAAATAAGAAAATTGGTCCATCCTCTGAACCAAAGAGATGAAGGTTACCAGGAAATAAACCCCAAAGTTTATAAGAGTCTCCTCTTACAAATAAACGCAGACGATACTTTTTTGTAGTATCGTTAACAAACATCTTACGAAAAGTCTCCATATTTATCTCTGATCTTAATCCATAAACAAAGGGCTTCTGAATTCCACCTCCTTTGTCATAGATATGAATTATCTGAGGAGGTGCATTTTTATAATCCTCAAATCTTCTCCACGGATTATAGGGGGCAATAAATTCACAAAAAAAGACGAGAAGATACAAAAGAGCTAAAACATACATACTAAAAATAGCTAATTTATGTCTTCTAAACTTCCACCATATTAATTTCCATTGAGATGCTAACCATATTTCTTCTATCTCTTCCTTTTCAGTCGTATATCCAACTTCTTGAGACTCTTTAAATTCTGCCATTATTATCAGCCTCCACTACTGATATTCTCGTATCTAATCCTAGGATCTACCCATGCCAAAAGGATATCAGAAAGTAAAGTCCCTATTAATGTTAAAAAGCTCGCTATTAATACAAAACTACCTGCAAGATACATATCCTGAGCCAGTAGCGCTTGCATAAATAAAGGACCCATAGTTGGTAGATTTAAAACGATAGAAACGATAGTTTCTCCAGAAAAGATAGAGGGGAGAGTCCAACCTATGGTGCTTATCATTGGATTTATAGCTATACGGACAGGGTATTTAAAAAGTAATCTCTTCTCTGGTAAACCCTTAGCCCTAGCCACTATAACATACTGCTTTCTAAGCTCATCCAATAGATTAGCTCTCATAGTTCGGATAAGTCCAGCTGTTCCAGCCATACCTATAATTATTACCGGGACCCATATATGTTTAAGCATATCAACTACCTTAGCTAGACTCCACGGGGCATCAACATACGCCTGAGAGAAAAGTCCTGTAACCATTAAGCCAAATTGAGAATAAGCAAACCATATAATTATTAAAGCCAAAAGAAATCCAGGGATAGAGAGACCAATAAATCCTAAAAAAGTAAATACATAATCAAACAATGAATACTGTCTGATGGCTGAATATATACCAATGGGAACACCTATTAACCAAGTCAAAGTTATAGATAAAAGGGAAAGGACCACACTGAGGATTAATCGTTCTCTAATAAGTTCATTTATAGGTCTATTCCACTGTAAAGAACGCCCAAAATTTCCCTGTGTTATTATATTCTTCATCCATATGAAATACTGCATATAAATTGGCTGATCCAGACCATACTCCTTAACCAGTCTGGCTATAGTCTCTTCACTGACTAAAGTCCCGGATCTTCTAAGTTGTTCTAAGTAAACGGTCAAATAATCTCCCGGAGGTAACTGGATTATAACAAAAGATACTATAGAAAGAATAACTAATAACGGAATAATCAATAGAAGTCGCCTAACTATATAAACAAGCATAACATAACCTCCATTCTTCTAGATAATTATCCCGGGTAGTAAAAAGTCTACTACCCGGGATTTCGATGTTAAGGCTAATATATCCCTACCTATAGAAAAGAACTTCTCCTCCAAAATTAGCAAGAATCTGATATCCCTTCTCCGGAACATTCCCTAATTTTTCAGAGACTATTAGCGGTATCATTATATCTTCTACCGGAACTAGTAAGAACAAAGTGTCATGTATAGTTTTCTTCCAGGTCTCTAAGTATTTCTTTATCTCTGTTGGCGTTGTACTAGCTTTCATCTTTCCATACAAAGTAAAAACAGGCTTGAAGGCGGCTGGTGGTTCCATCCCTTTCTTACCAAAGGAGGTATACCAATCATAGAAACCTGCAGAGATCTTTGCCCTATCATTAAGAACTACCCAGTCTATCATATACGGATTACCTTCTATTACGGGCAAGTCAAACCATGTACTGACTACAACCTGTGTTTGGTTTGCCTGTACTCTTTGCCCTAAGAGCGAAGAATCTACATATTTCATTGTAGTATATATGCCTATACTCTTCCAGTTTTCTACAAGTAATTCGCATAATGGTATAAAGTCGGTAGCCGGAGCGCTTGTTTCAATAAGAAGTTCCATCCTCTTACCGTCAGGTCTTAATCTCCAACCATCTGCGTCTCGCTTATTAAGTCCCATACTATCAAGCAACTGGTTTGCCTTAGTGGGATTGTATTCGCTAGGAGTTATCTTGGATGGGGATGCAAATCCATTATAGACTGCATCTATTATCTCCTTACGATTTATAGCTAAATTCAGAGCCTCTCTAAACCTACGATCCCATACGATCTTACGCCATACCGGATCTGGATTACTATAGTTAAATGTAATTGGGATTGGACAGTGGAATTTTAGCAACTTTACTTTATATCCACCCTTTGCTTCATTCTCTTTATACAGAGCGACTTCCTTTATAGATACTGCCTGTCTTGCAAAATCTACCTCTCCGCCCATAATTTTCATAGGAAGCATATCAACTCTAGTCACCGTATCTGCCCTAATTTCGTCTATATAAGGTAGCTGATTCCCAGCAGTGTCCACCTTCCAGTAATAGGGATTTCTTCTTAATATCGCTACTTGAGCAGTTGGCATATCAACTAATACATAAGGGGCAAGAGTTGGACATCCTATCTTAGTCTTACCTAAACCCCAACTAGCCCATGCATAGAGCCAGTAAAGTCTTGCCCATTCTTTTTCTCCAAGCCCATTTTCTTTTAGCAAGGGTTGTAATTTCTCAATCGGTGTATATTTAGCATGGAACTTCTTCATATAATGACTTGGCTGTAATAGTGGACCAGAATCCCAAGTTTGCCAGTGTAAGCTAAGCGTATATGGGAATAAACCATAAGAGTTTTTAAATATTACACGGAAAGTGTATTTATCAACTATCTCTAACTTGAATGGAGTCCCATCTGCATTGGCTAACCAGACAGGAAATACAGGAGTAAGCTCTTTATTAAGTAATACATCCTCGTAAGCAAAACGAACATCGTCTGTAGTGACAGGTTCTCCATCAGACCATCTCATACCCTTTCTAAGATAGAAAGTAAAGACCTTTGCATCCTTGGACATATCGAAACCCTTGAAGACGTTTCCTCTTGGCTTCTTCCCAGGCTCCCCTAATCCTGATTGATTCAATAAAGGTTCTCTACTAATAGCCCACCATTCACCACCACCGGGAGTTCCCGGGTTCACTATTCTCAATGTTCCTCCGTATTTCCCTATCTCTAGCTTTATATCTCCTGCAAGAACTTCTTCTCCCTCTTTGTACACCAGAGGCTCTTCAGGCAGTCTCTCCTCTACAGGTGGAAGTTTCCCAGCCTTTACTAATTCTGCTAGCATCGGGGCTTCGTTATACTTCATTGGAGTAGTTTTCTTTTGTGCAAAAGAGACGGGCCCAAAAGCTACAAATACACTAAATACCAGACTTACAGTAATTAGCCATACCAAGCATTTCTTCATAAATTTCCCTCCTCTTCTATAAATTATCGTCTCACACTATTTCAAAATATCTCTCCACAAAGGGAGTTACTAGACTAACAGGTCAAGACGAGAAATCCCGCATAAGACAGAAGAAACTTCTCTCAAGCATCACCTCCTTACCCTCACTGTCCTCTATTCCCCAGC
>CAZZLK010000086.1:0-4442 GCA_964655195.1 uncultured bacterium | reverse complement strand
CATAGGTATATAGCCTACAGAGGTAAATGTGCCCTTAAGCTTATCTGCAGTCATATAACCCTTACCTCTCTGAATAGCCAGGTCCATTCTAAGTACAGAATCTTCGTTATCCAGAGTTGCTATGTATAGGTCAGGATTTATGATCTCCACATCACTATCAGGCACAAAATCTCCGGCGGTAATTACTCTTGGTCCCCTCTTCTCTAAAGAGATTGTCTTGAGCTCAGTATTATAGAGCTTGACTACTAAGCCTTTCAAGTTGAGTATTATATCTACCACATCCTCTTTGACTCCAGGGATGGTAGAGAATTCGTGTAATACTCCATCTATCCTTACCCCTATTGGGGCACAGCCCTCTATAGAGGAGAGGAGAACCCTCCTTAAGGCATTACCAATAGTATGTCCATAACCCCTTTCTAAAGGCTCAATATATAACTTTCCATATGTCTTCTCATGCTTTAACCATTCAACATGAAACATCAGTGTCCCCCCTATCTAGAGTAGAACTCTACTATTAACTGCTCATTTACAGGTATATCTATCTCCTGCCTGCTTGGTAGATTCCTTACTATTCCCTCTACTCTATCTGGATTAAGTTCTAACCAGCTTGGGACCTTAACCTCATTTATCCTTTCTCTGATGGTTTCTCCTAATGTCCCGGAGAGTATCTTTTCTTTAAGAGTTATCCTGTCTCCAGGTTTTACCAGGTAGGAGGGTATGTCGAGTTTCTCTCCGTTGACCAGGATATGTCCATGAGCTACAAGCTGTCTTGCCTGTGCCCTGGAACTGGCAAATCCTAATCTATAAACAACATTATCGAGACGTCTCTCCAATAACTGCAGTAAGGTCTCCCCGGTTACACCCTTTCTCTTGGAGGCAAGTTCAAAGTAGTTTCTAAACTGAGTCTCTGAGATACCATATATACGACGAGCCTTCTGCTTTTCCCTCAACCTCAATCTATACTCGGAGAATCTAGCCCTCACTGTACCATGTTGACCGGGAGCAGTCTTGCGTTTTTCAAGTATACACTTAACAGATTGACACTTCTCCCCCTTTAGATAGAGTTTTACACCCTCTCTTCTACATAGTCTGCACTTTGGTCCTGTATACCTTGCCATTATACTCTCCTCCGCTTAGGTGGTCGACATCCATTGTGAGGTATTGGTGTAACATCTTTTATTAAAGTTATATCCAAACCTGCAGCCTGGAGAGACCTTATGGCAGCCTCTCTACCAGGTCCAGGTCCCTTAACATATACATCTACCTGCCTCATTCCTTGATCTATAGCCTTCTTGGCTGCAGATTCAGCTGCCAGCTGAGCGGCAAATGGTGTTCCCTTTTTGGTGCCTTTAAAACCACAGGTACCTGCACTAGCCCAGCTTATAACAGCACCATTAGGATCCGTAATTGTAACTATAGTATTATTAAATGTAGAATGTATATGAGCTATTCCCTTTACTACTCCTTTTTTCTCTCTTCTACGAGTTCTCCTTCTTGCCATAATACCTCCTATCCTACTTCTTACTACGGGCTCCTACCGTCTTACGTGGACCCTTTCTCGTTCTAGCGTTTGTCCTGGTTCTCTGTCCCCTTACCGGTAGTCCATATCTGTGTCTAAGCCCTCTATATGTACCAAGGTCTATGAGTCTTCTTATGTTCTGTGATACCTCTCTTCTAAGATCCCCTTCAACCTTATAGTTATTCTCTATAATCTCTCTAAGCTTGGCTATTTCCTCTTCTGTAAGATCGTTGGCCTTCTTATCAGGATTGATTCCTGCCTCCTGCAAGATCTTTTTACTTGTAGGGAAACCAATACCATAGATATAGGTAAGAGCTACCTCTATCCTCTTGTTCCTAGGTAGGTCTACTCCAGCTATTCTTGCCATAACATTATCCCTGCCTCTGTTTATGTTTTGGATTTTCACAGATTACCATAACTTTTCCGTTTCTCCTTATAACCATACACTTACTACATATCCTCTTGACCGAAGCACGTACTTTCATCTTTTCTATAACCTCCTTACAATACGTCCACGAGTAAGATCATAAGGGGAAAGTTCTAACCTTACCCTATCTCCAGGTAAGATACGAATAAAGTTCAACCTTATCTTACCTGATATGTGTGCCAAAACCCTATGCCCATTATCAAGCTCTACCCTAAACATAGCATTGGGTAAAGCCTCTATAACTGTTCCCTCTACTTCAATAACATCTTTTTTATCTGGCAATTTTCACCACCCAATTATTAGAGTATACCAAATTCTACTCTTTTAGTCTAGTAGTGATTAATGGTTCACCATCCTGCACAATAATGGTATGCTCAAAATGACAGGACGGCTTTCTATCCATTGTTATAACTGTCCAGCCATCCTCTAAAACTATGACATCCTCTCTCCCTAGATTTACCATAGGTTCTATGGCTAAAGCAAAACCGGGTTCAAGGATAGGACCTTGTCCAGGAGGACCAAAGTTAGGGATCTGAGGTTCTTCGTGAAGTTTTCGCCCTATCCCATGCCCTACAAAGCTCTTCACCACACTCATATTGTTAGATAACACGTAGGACTCTATCGCATGGGATATATCAGAGAGATGATTTCCAGGCTTTGCATAAGAAATACCTATCTCAAGAGCATTTTTCCCAACATCTAAAAGTCTTTTAACTTCAGAAGAGACAATACCTACAGGAATGGTAACTGCAGAGTCAGCATAGTAACCGTTATATTCTACACCAACATCTAGACTGACTATATCCCCCTCTCTAATCCTGACAGACCTCTTTGGTATGCCATGGATGACTTCTTCATTAATCGAGACACATATGCTCTTGGGAAATCCATTATAACCCTTGAATGCAGGTCTTCCACCTAGCTTACGGATAAGCATTTCTGCTTCCTGATCTAAATCCATTGTAGAGATACCAGGTACAATTATGTCCTGTAGATGTCTAAGAACCTTAGCCACTATCTGCCCAGCCTGAAAAATCATCTCTATCTCTCTCTGAGTCTTACGCCTTATCAATTAGGTGCTTCCTCCTTAAAACCTCAAGAACCAGATTATGTACCTCTTCTATAGAACCAGAACCATCTACTATCTCCAGAAGAGCCTTCTCTCTGTAGTAGTCTATAAGTGGAGCGGTCCTTTCTCTATAAACCCTAAGCCTTTCTCTTATAGTCTCTGGCTTATCATCATCTCTCTGGACTAGTTTTGTTCCATCGTTATCACATATCTCGTCCTCTTTAGGGGGGTCGTATATAATATGATACCCCCTACCACAGGTAGGACAGTATCTCCTTCCTGCCAGTCTCCTTATTATCTCTTCATCATCTACATCTATAGCCAGCACTATATTTAACGTCTTACCATATCTTGGTAAGAAGTTGTCTAAGAAGGTCGCCTGTCCTATGGTCCTGGGATATCCATCGAGTAGGAATCCATCTGTAAGATTCTTTATATAGTCTTCCATCAAGGCATTTATAATGTCATCTGAGACCAGTTTACCACTTTTCATTATCTCCTCTACCTGAAGTCCTAAAGGGGTTCTCCTGTTTACCGCATCTCTTAGTATATCGCCGGTAGATATATGGATAAGATTAAACTTTCCCGCCAACAATTTTGCCTGAGTTCCTTTTCCCACCCCAGGGGGACCAAGAAGTACACCATAGATAGACATAAAATCACCTCTACTTCAGGAATCCTTCATAATGTCTCATAATAAGCTGAGCTTCGAGCTGTCTTATCGTTTCAACAGCTACCCCTACTACGATCAGTACCCCCGTGCCAAAGAATACAGAAGTAAAAGCACTCATCTGAGAAGAGCGGACAAAGGATGGAGCTACCGCCAAAATGGCAAGGAACATAGCTCCGATAAAGTTTATCCTTGTATTTATTTCATTTATATACTCAGAGGTATACTTCCCTGGCCTTATTCCAGGTATAAAGCCTCCGTACTTCTTGATATTCTCAGCTATCTCGTCTGGATTAAAGACTATGGAACTGTAGAAATAGGTAAAGAAGATGATCAACAGTGCATAAAGAGAGATGTAAAGTAGTGACCCAGGGGAAAGTATATCGGCAAATCTCTTCATATTTGGTAAGAACTGAGAGAGGGTAGATGGAAATAGAAGAACAGAACTGGCAAATATTATTGGTAACACTCCACCTTGATTTACTCTAAGTGGTAGATAAGAACTCTGCCCTCCGTATACTCTTCTTCCTACAACCCTTCTAGCATACTGTATGGGGATCTTCCTCTGCGCCTCCTGCATATATATTACTGCTACGAAAACACCTATCCCAACTATCAAAAAGAAGATCAGGAAGAAAGGATTCATCTGTCCTACGCTTATAAGTCTTCCACTCTGAAGTAATGCACTCGGAATCCTGGCTATTATACCAGAGAAGATGATAAGTGATACACCATTACCGGCACCGTATTCTGTGAT
>CAZZLK010000085.1:0-11741 GCA_964655195.1 uncultured bacterium | reverse complement strand
CCCTTCTTCCTTGGCTATGCCAGGGACATACTGAGGTAGACCCTGAAGATTTTTCCTTTCAGACTCCTCACCCAGTTTACTCTCACGCTCTCCTTTACCGGGGAGTGTCCCTCCCTGCTCGATGTTATTACTGCCCTCTCTTGCCTCTTTTTCCTCTTTGCCTTCTTTAGATGCGGTATCCATCTCTCCCTGAGAGCCGCCTTCTGTAATATTACCAGACTTCTTATCCTCACCGGTATTGGGTATATTATCAAGATTCTCTTCCCCAATAGAGGAATCCTTACCACCACTTTCTTCAGAATCGAGATTACTCCTATCCTTCGTCGGAAAGTTCTCAGTACCCGAGTTTCTACCTTCACCGGATAAATTTCTATCGGAGGCCAGCTGTCTTTCTTCATTCTGTCCTCTCTCATTATTTTGATTATTCTGAGAAACTTTACTATTCATCTTCTCCATAACCATCTCCAACATTCTTTTTATATCCACCCTGGTTGAGGTATCCATACTACCTGGGTCTTTCTCCACCTCTTTAGTTATCTCTTTCAGAATACTTAAGCCCTCTTCATTCTTGATCTTCTTCTCCTCCATCTCTCTCCTGAGGATTTCCAGTCTTTTGGCTAGCTCAGGCTTCTCAGATACTAGTTTCTGTTCAAGTCTCAATATATCTGTCTCGATACCTGCCTGTGTCGTCATCTCTTCTCTGAAGGAGATAAATCTGGGATAGAATACATTCTGGTAGAACATCAAGGAGAAGAAAAGAACCGGTGGAATAATGGCAACATACATCAGCCTCTTTCTAAACCTGAGGGGATAGACCTTTTTTATATTCAGATTCTTTAATAGTATTACAGTCTCATTAACGAGCATCTTAATGATAGAAGATTCTTTTCTACCAAATTCCAGACTGGTTATAACCCTCTCTTTAAGATCCAGGTCTCTATCTATAATGATAGCTACACTTTCATCTGGTATGGATCTAAAGATAGAGAATAATAAGGCGATAGTAAGAGGAATCAAAAGATACAGGTAAGAGAGGTCAAAGCCAAAGAAATAACCCAAGATATAGGGGATAGATGCATAGATCAATAACTCTAGAAGCCAGTTCAAGAACATAACAAACCTTATCTTTAATCTCACCAGTGATATAAATCTACTGAGCTCTCCTATCACTTGATAACCTCCTTAGATAGATTACCCTCCAAAAGGTCAAAGCCAAACCTAACAATCCTATGAATAGATAGTATACAAGTCCACTCTTCTCTGAATAGTAGATAAGGGTCAGAGGGTTTATAAGATTCAATGGGTAAGAAAGTCTAGCAGTAAATACCAGCAAGACAACTATACCTATCCAGAAGAGTATAATTGGGAAAATCCTCTCTCTGAAGGTTGAAACAAAGTATCCCCAGCAAGCCAGACTTAAATCTACCACTATTAAGATACATAAAAATCTAACGGGATTACCATCTGTCCCAAGATTAAGTGCCAGAAGATTAAATGGGAGTACAGAAGCAAATAGTATCAGAAGATGTAGGAAGAAAGCTATCAGCTTGCCAAATACTATACTGAAAACAGAAAACCTACTTCCAATTGCCAAGTCTCTCAGGGTCTTCTCGCTGCTGACAAGAGAGTTACCCATTGTTACAGTCGCAGTAAAAGCCAGAAAAAGGAAGAACTCGGAGATAGCCATAATTACAAAGAGCTTCGGGATAAAGCTATTTATCACCCTCTGATAACCAGGGGCGGTTATTACAAAGACCAGAAAGAGTATCAGAAGAGATACTCCCCAGAACTTTATAAATTCCAAACTATTTATTCTTGACTCCAGATCTTTCCAGATTATAGTAATCATAGTTTAAATCTCCAAGAGACAGAGTGTTATGGATTTAATATTACCAGACTCAAACCTTATATCTGAAGGTATTGTATAGATCCAGCCTGATATATAATTCTTATCACCTAGTAATATTATACCATTATCTATAAACCAGGAGAGAATTTTTCCCTTGATATCTTCTCTAGTTAGTCTTGACAAACTAAGATCCTTTTCTATAAACTCGTTAGAGCCGATCTTTATATCTCCTAAGGACAGATAACCCTTACTCTTCAATAGATATGCATCTTGCAGAGTATATCGAGAATTGTTAACCACTTTAATGATATCTCCATCCCTGTATGCCCTGATATCGAAATCCAGAACCCCCCAACCTCTGAGCAATCCGAGTTTATTTGGACCAAGATTTATCTCCACTAGATTCTTATCTCTTTCAGTAATAATAGTTGTCTGTGCTATCCCCCTTTCTCTCCTGCTTATCCAAAAAACAAGATCCCTGGAGTTATAAGAAAGCTTTACAGTCTTATTGTATGGAGAAAAGAGGGCTATTCCTGAATAAAACCTTGCGTAAGGAAGATTTTTATCAATCTTTAAAAGATTGATCTGTATACCTGTATCGCTAAATTCCTTAACCCTTGATGTCAGGGTAAATGCTAGATACGAAAAGATAAAACATATAACGAGGTATATTGCAGTCTTCTTCAGAAAGTGTCCTCTGAAGTAGTAGAGAGAAATAAAAAGGATAACTAAATACAGAAAAAGAAACAGCGATATAAAGATCTTTGAGGGTAAGGGTACGTCCTCCTCCTTTATGAGGTCAGAAACAAGAGGAGATATATCTATATCCCCAGGGTATGTATCCTCCCTCCCCCTTCCTGTATCAATAGAAGGGTCTGTTATAACCTTGCCCCCAAGGACCGTCCATTTATCAAGTAGACCCTTCAATTTGTACAGGGATAGAGGGCTGAGAGAGATGGCATCAAAGGGGTCCAGTATGAAGACTGGTTTATCAAGAAACTTTTCAGACTCTAAAGATAGAATCCTGGTTCCAACTCCTCTGTAGGGCAATGTCCAGTTATCTACAATACACATTATAGGTAGCCTCATATCCAGTTCCTTCATCTCATAATTGGAAGCCCTTACAAGTCTTCCATCCTGAGAAAATAGAGAAACCCTTACAGGATGTCTGACATCAGAGAGTGGGACAAGAAAAAGGTACTCTCCTTTAGAGTAAGCTGGCAGGCTCACCTCTGATTTCAAGATAACAGAGGTTATATTCTCCAATATCACACTTCCTTCCTTCACCTCTATCTCTATCCTCCCCTTAAATGGAATACTGTAAGTCTTTACAGTTATTGAGACTGGATTCCATCGTCCAACCTTTACAGTTCCACCGAAACCAAATTCGATATTTATATCCACCCCTATCTGAGGATAGACTACTGAGGGAAGGAGTAAAAACAGTAGTAGAATTAAATAAGATTTAAAATTCATAAAGCCTCCGTTTCAGTTTTATTATATCAACCTTATGATATACTATTCAAGAGAAAGATAAAACTTGGAGGGTACGATGGTCAATAAGCCTATTGTAGTTATAGGAAGTATCAATATGGACCTGGTGATAAAATCATACTCCATTCCAAAACCAGGTGAGACGGTGATAGGGGAATCTTTCTATAAGGCTTATGGTGGTAAAGGTGCAAATCAGGCGGTAACGGTATCAAAGTTAGGAGGAGATTGCTACTTCATAGGAAAGATTGGAAGAGACCTATTTGGGGATGAGCTGAGAGAAAATCTCAAAAGAAACGGCGTAAATATAGATTATCTAACAGAGGATGACTCAGATCCAACGGGGATTGCATTTATCATTGTAGATAAAAATGGAGAAAACAGTATAGTGGTAGCTCCAGGGGCGAATATGAGGCTTGGTAAGGATGATATCGAGAGGGCTATACCTGTAATAAGTAAGGCAGGTATACTACTTATCCAGCTTGAGATACCAATAGAGACGGTAGAATTCTCTTTAGAGTTAGCTAAGAGATATAACCTTATGTCGATCCTGAATCCGGCACCAGCAAGAAAGAGAATAGACGAGAGAATAATATCTCTCGCTGACATAGTTACACCAAACAGGACTGAGCTTCAAATGATAACAGGTGTGGAGTTAAAAGATGAGAGTGATATCATCATTGCGGGGAAGAAACTACTGGAGTATGGGATAAAGTGGGTGATAGTGACTCTGGGCTCTCGTGGAGTTATGGCTATAGGAGAAGAGAAAGAGATCTATATCCCTGCTATAAAGGTTTCTCCTGTAGATACCACTGGAGCAGGTGATGTCTTTAATGGCGCTCTAACGGTAAAACTCTCACAGGGAGAATCAGTAGAAAGGGCGATAAGATATGCTGTTGTATGTGCGGGTATCTCGGTAACACGAAAGGGAGCACAGAACTCCATACCAACAGTGGAAGAGGTCGAAGACTTTATTAAAAAGGAGGGATTGGAGATATGAAAAGAGTAATAATAGATACTGATATAGGTGATGATATTGACGACGCTTTAGCTGTGGCACTAGCGATTAACTCTCCAGAACTTGATATTGTCGGTATCACAACCGTCTTTAGAAATACAACATTAAGGACAAAACTTGCTAAGAAACTTGTAGAGGTATTTGGTAGATCGGATATACCTGTGATTAAAGGGATAGAGAAACCACTAATAAACGACTGGGACAGAAGCCTTATCCCCAATCAGGTAAAGGCGGTAAGAGAAGATATAGAGATAGACGAGGAGATTAACGCCATAGATTTTATAATAGATAAGGTGATGAATTCGAAAGATAGGGTGATAATCATCACTATAGGTCCCCTGACAAATATTGCCGGGGCATTGATAAAAGAACCGAGATTAAAGGATAGGACAGAGATATATATGATGGGAGGTATGTACTCTCAGGCATTTCCAGAGTGGAATATATACTGCGATCCGGAATCGGCAAGGATAGTCTTTGACTCAGGGATTCATATAACTATGGTGGGACTGGATGTAACACTGAAGTGCAGACTCAACAGAGAGACTCTGGAGAGAATCTTTAATCATAATAGTGATAAGACCAGATTTCTATCGGAACTGATAACTATATGGCAGGATGGGGATAAGGAGAGATTCCCAATACTCCATGACCCACTTACAGTGGCATGTGTTATAGACCCTTCTCTTGTAAAGAAGGAGAATATGCACATAAAGGTTGAAACCAGAGGTGAATTTACAAGAGGGGTAACTGTAGTTGCGGATACTCCTTACAGGAGTAAAAAGGGCGACTCAAATGTAGATGTGTGTATAGATGTAGATAGCGATAGATTCATCGATTTCTTTTTAAACAGGATATTAAAATAGAAATAACTCTGTGGTATAATTTAATGGCTATGGAGAGCAGGATAGAGAACTGGATAAAAACACATTTATCCTGTGTAAGGACTACAAGCGCTGAACTTACATATGAAAGGTTAGACTCACAGGCTTATGCCAATCTACCAGTGATATATCAGCCACTGGATGTGAATAATAAGTCTCACTGGTATGACATAGCGATATGCAGTGCTTTCAGTTATGCAGTCAGAGGAGCCAGGGTCATCCTTGATGTGGGACCGGGCGATGGCTGGCCATCTTTAAGAGTAGCTCACAATTTTGAAAAGGTTATAGGGATAGACCCTTCACACAGAAGGGTAAGTGTACAGCGCCAGAATGCAAGAAGGCTGGGGATAAAAAATGTGGAATTCCTGGAGATGGATGTAATAAATATGAGCTTTCCCGATAATAGCTTTGATGGAGTTATAGCTGCCAATTCTATAGAACAGAGCAATAATCCTGTATTGGCTTTGGAGGAAGTCTTCAGGGTCTTGAAGCCTGGTGGAAAATTAGCTATGATCTTTGAAAACTATGACCGCTATATACCAGCGGAGGAAAGAGATGAATTCCTCTGGGCAGAGATAATTGCCGATGAGTGTATACTGTTTTATTCCTTAAAAGAAAAACATCCTCCCAGAGAGGTGAAGTATGCACTATTCTTAGATAAAGAATGGCTTATGCAGGAGCACGATCTGAGGAGAAAGATAAATGCTCTCTCAGAGAAAAGATACAGGGCATATGAGGATGAAAGATTTGGAGTTTCCTTCTTTGAGAGACTGGCACCATTTGTTATCCAGACAAAGTACTATGAGCTTTCTCATTTCACTTCGAGCTCCCTCCAGGATACCCTCACAAAGATAGGATTTGTCAATATAAAGGGTGTAGATATAAAGATACCCCAGCTTTCAAATTTTTTCGAGATAGCCAGAAGAGAGGGAAAACTGGAGAAACTGGAACCTCTGATGGAGACAATTGGAGAGATATTCGGTATAATGGCTGTTGAATCCAGTGTACCAGTTGTACTGGACTTTACAATAGCACAGAAACCTTCTCTATAAAATATAGATCGGGTTTGTAAAGACCCAGGGCTTCCAGAAAAGTCTATGGTAGACCTCTGTCTCTATCCTGTAAACTCCTGGAGACTCTACTGTATACTCCAGAAGATTCCCTATTTTTCCCAAGATGAAGTTCCCATCCCTTACAAGCTTTATCCTGGCACTTATCGGTGAACGGACATAAAGTTTTATCCCTTCCCTGAAACTCAAACTATCACCCATTATGTAAAAGTCCTCTCCATCTTTAGCAAAGAAGAGAAATCCTTTAGAACTTCCCAGATAGTTATGAGATACATAGCAGTGTCCATCTCTAAGAGAAGAGTATACCGCACGTGGAGATAATAATTCTCTTGTAATTATATGGGTCCTTATAGAGTTAAAGTAATAGTCAAATGGCCATGCAGGGGCATCGAAGAATAAAAGCCTTACCCTATAGAGATGGGCATCTGCCGTTCCTATCCCCACAGTCTTTCTCTTAAGACTGAGTTCATCCCACTTCTTTATGGTGTTGATATTCGGCCGATCCTTATCCAGCCCAGGAAAGGCGTAGAATATGGGAAAGCTATAAAGTCTCATCCTCTCTCCGCCATCTGAGGTATAGTTAAATATGGAGATCCCTGTAAAACCGTCCACATTCCAGTCTATCCAAGGGCTGGGAGCTATATTGAAAGGATGAATATGATGGTTTCCAAAAAAGAATGGATGCTCTATAAAACCAAACCCTCCCTGGTCGAGCACCCTGTTTATAAACTCCTGAGGGATAGAAGAAGGCTCTACAAGTTCCTCTATATCAAGGGCCAGATAGTGATTTCCCTCAGGTGGAGATATCTCTTCCCCAACAAGGACAAGAATATCATTATGCCAGCCTTCAAGGGGTTTATAGCCCAGTGAGTTATGATCTGTTATGATTACATAATCCACATCAAATCTCCTTGCACAATCTATTATATCTGATAGCTCTGCAGAGCTATCACCAGAATACACAGTATGTATATGTATTACACCCGAATAGTCCCTAAGTCCCTCCAGCATTTTTCCAGATAATTATACCACAAATGAACCTTTTTGATGCCTTTGCAAAAGAGATAAAATTGACATATAATATGAGTGGAGATTGAGATGGATACCGAAGAAAAGATCCTGATACTGGGAAGGTCTGCCCAGTATGATCTATGTGGAAACTATCTCTGTCAGGGGGCACACAGGGTAAGAGGTGGATATGGGCAGTGGATCTATCCTGCGGTGCTCCCTGATGGTAAGGAGATAAAACTATTCAAGGTCCTCCTGTCAAATAACTGCTCAAATAACTGCAACTACTGTGCTAATAGATGTGAGAGAGACTTTACAAGGATAAGATTTACACCTGAGGAACTGGCAAGGGCATTTATAAGTCTGAAAGAGAAGAAGCTTGTGCAGGGGCTCTTTCTCAGCTCGGCTGTCGAATATGACCCTAAGAAGACAATGGAAGAGATGATAAAGACAGTGGAGATTCTGAGATCTAACTACAGGTTCAACGGCTATATACATCTAAAGATACTCCCAGGGGTCACAAGAGATTACGTAGAACAGGCTATGAAACTGGCAGACAGGGTATCGGTAAACCTTGAGGCACCTGGTACGGAGAGATTGAAGAGACTGAGTATAGACAAGGACTTTGAAAGAGACCTTCTGGGAACAATAAGGACCATAAAAGAACTCACCGAGAGAGGTGTAAGACCAAGAGCAGGTTATACAACACAATTTGTAGTTGGTCCCGCAGGGGAGTCTGATAGAGAGCTTATATACCTGGTTGATAGACTCTATAAAGAACTGGGACTGAAGAGGGCTTATTTCAGTGCATTCCAGCCTATAAGGAATACTCCTCTAGAGGACCATCCTCCTACCCCTCTTCTACGGGAGCACAGACTGTATCAGGCAGACTTTCTCCTGAGAGAGTACGGATTTTCCGCAGATGAACTCATCTTTAATAGAGAGGGAAGACTCTATCTCCCTGTAGACCCAAAACTTGCCTGGGCAATAAACCATCCAGAGCATTTTCCAGTAGAGATAAATACCGCTGATCTGGGGAAACTCCTCAGAGTTCCTGGAATTGGGCCAAGATCAGCAAAGAGGATTGTAGAATTAAGAAAGAGAGAAAAGATAAAGGACATTGAGACATTAAAGAGATTAGGGGTCGTGGTAAAACGGGCAAAAGACTTTATACTGCTTAATGGTAAAAGGATAAAAGAGGGAAAGTATACCCAGCTTTCACTTATATCATCTGAACTTCTCGAGACTGGCTAACCTGCCCTGAAGTAAAGGACATCTCCATCCCTTACCGTGTATTCTTTCCCCTCTATTCTTATATAACCCATCTCTCTAGCCTTTGCCCAGGATTCTGCCTGAATAAGCTTCTCTACAGGTATAACCTCAACCTTTATAAAATTCTTCTCAAAATCAGAGTGTATCTTACCGGCAGCCTGAGGAGCCTTTGTCCCGGAGACAACCGTCCAGGCTCTTACCTCTTTGGACCATATGGTAAAGAAGCTTATCAGTCCCAACAGTTTATACGCCTCTCTCACAAGCCTATGTAAAGTGGATTCCTCTACCCCGTATCCATCTCTAAGAAAGGACATCCTCTCCTCGTCAGAAAACTCTGCCAGTTCTTCCTCTATCTTAGCAAGGACCGGGATAATCACCTCTCCTTTCTCCCTGCCCCATTCAAGAAGCCTTGAGACCTTTGGATTCTCCAGACTGTCGGTATTTGCAACATAGATGACCGGTTTCCAGGAGAGAAGAGGGAGGTCTTTAACTACTGGCAGATCCTTTATTGAATCCCCCTTTGATAATCTCTCTCTAAGATTCTCCAATAAGGACTCTTCCTCAGGATTACCCTTTCCAACTCTTCTCAGTGACCTGACCTTTTCCAATCTTCTTTCAACGATGGAGAGGTCAGAAAGAGCAAGCTCAACATTTATAAGTTCTATATCCTTTATCGGGTCTCCTTCCCCCAGAGAAGGTATATTTGGGGAGTCAAAACACCTGACTATATGTATAATCCCATCGACACCTCTTATGTGGGAGAGGAACTCATTGCCTAAGCCTTCCCCTCTACTGGAACCCTTTATAAGACCCGCTATATCCCAAAACTCTATAACTGCAGGTATAATCCTCTCAGGCTTTACAATATTAGCCAGGGCATAGAGCCTTTCATCTGGAACCTGGACAATCCCCTTGTGCGGTTCTATTGTACAGAATGGATATATGGAGGTAGGGACATTAGCTTTGGTTAATGCATTAAAAAGTGTTGATTTACCAACATTAGGTAATCCGACTAGACCCCAGGAGAGACTCATTCGATAAGACCCTCTTTATCTTTTTCATAATCCTATCTCTATCTAAAGCTACCACTCTACCGCACCCCAGACACTCTATCCTGACATCTACCCCTATATCAATGACCTTCCAGAGGTCACTGCCACAGGGATGTTTTTTCTTAAGCTGTATTATACTATCCCTTTTCACAGAAACATTATAACATAAAAGTTGCAGACTTTAATCCTTTTAGAAATTCTTCTAAACCATCACTACCTGAATTATCTATAACACGAATAATCTCGCTGCCTACAATAACCCCATCAACTATCCCTGACAGCTTTTTTATCTGTTCCTTACTCTTTAAGCCAAATCCTAAAGCAGCGGGGATAGAGGAAAGGTTCTTTATCCTCTTTACTAACTCCAAACCATCTGTGGATATCTCGTCCCTTGGTCCTGTTACCCCTTTGACTGAAACGCAGTAGACAAAACTATCACTCTTCTCTACTATCTTTTTTAACCTCTCATTACTGGTTGTAACTGAGGCAAGCCATATAATGGATGTTCCATCTCTGTATGGATAAACGTTCTCAGACTCTTCTACAGGTAGATCAGGTATTATAACACCATCTAGCCCTGTGTCTCTGGCTATCCTGAAGAACTCCTTCACCCCAATATAGTGTATGAGATTATAGTAGAGCATAAAGACTACAGGGATAGCATCATCCTGTTTTCTAAAATTGTAGAGCCACTCAAAAGCCCTGGAAAGATTTGCCCCATTTTTAATAGCAATATCGCTCGCCTTCTGAATTACAGGTCCATCAGCTATGGGGTCAGAAAACGGGATCCCTACCTCCAATATATCACCGTATCTACGGATTATCCCCATCAAACAGGAGAAGTCTTCTAAGCTTGGATAACCGAATTCACAGAAAGGGATAAAACATATCCTGTTTTCAGCTCTGGCATTACTAAAAGCATCAACTATTCTATTCATAGCTCATCTCCCTCATTACAATATCGAGGTCTTTATCTCCACGCCCTGAAAGATTCACTATTACAGTAGAGCCCTCCGGTATATCACTTACAAATAGATAGCCGACTGCATGTGCACTCTCTAAGGCAGGAATAATCCCTTCAAGAAGGGAAAGTTCTTTAAAACCTCTAAGGGCAACATCATCTGTAGCATACTCATACCTTACCCTGCCTATGTCCTTCAGATAGCTATGTTCAGGTCCAACACCAGGGTAATCCAGACCAGCGGAGACAGAATATGTACTCATAATATTCCCCCACTCATCCTGCATAAGGTACATCCTGCAGCCATGTAAGACACCGATTTGGCTGTTAGATATACTTGCAGAGTGTTTCCTCGTCTCTAAGCCTAAACCGCCACCCTCTACACCTATCAGTTTTACCTCATCCTCTAAAAATGGGTAGAAGATTCCTATAGAATTGCTTCCTCCACCAACACAGGCAACTATATAGTCTGGAAGTCTCTCTTCCTTTTCCAGGATCTGCTTTCTAGCCTCTTTTCCTATCACTGACTGGAAATCTCTCACTATCATAGGATAGGGATGCGGTCCTATCACCGAACCTATCAGGTAGTGAGTATCATCTATATTTGTAACCCAGTCCCTTAGGGCAGAGTTTATAGCCTCTTTAAGGGTCTTACTCCCGACGGAAACAGGAATAACCTCAGCCCCCAGGAGCTTCATTCTGAATACATTCATCTTCTGTCTAGCCATATCCTCTTCCCCCATATAAATTGTACATCTAAGGCCAAGAAGGCTGGCTATGGTAGCGGTGGCTACCCCATGTTGTCCTGCACCTGTTTCTGCTATAATTCTTGTCTTACCCATTCTCACTGCTAGAAGTGCCTGACCGATACAGTTATTTATCTTGTGAGCTCCAGTATGACAGAGGTCTTCTCTCTTAAGATAGACCTTAAATCCAAGTCTCTCTGAGAGACGACCTGCATAATACAGGGGTGTTGGTCTACCCACATATTCCTGTAGGAGTTTATTGAACTCCTGCCAAAAAGCCTCGTCATTCTTTAATCTGTTATAAGCAGACTCTAACTGTAAAAGTGGTTCCATAAGAGTCTCAGGGACAAATCTCCCTCCATACTCTCCAAAATAACCCCGTTCATCTGG
>CAZZLK010000084.1:0-34704 GCA_964655195.1 uncultured bacterium | reverse complement strand
CTCTCTGGCTTCCTGTATAATAACTATTGGGCTTATAGTATCCAGACAGAAGCAGTTAAAGATCAGAGGACTATCAGTGGATGTTGAGGGAGATATAGATTACGATGTCCTTCTGGGAAAGTCTAAAGAGCCGAGAGCAGGCTTTTACAGGATAAAGGCGATAGTCAGAGTTGATGGTGACCTTTCACAGGAAGAAAAGGAAGAATTTATAAAGGAGGTCGAGTCCCGCTGTCCAATAGCCGATAACCTCTTAAATCCTACCCCTATAGAGGTAGTTGTAGAATAGTTTAAAGCTTTCCGTATCTAAGGCCACAGTCTATATAGTGTATTATATTCTCCTGGACCTTTTTGTCCAAAGGGGTATTAAGCGGCATAGCTGTTGGACAGAGTATAAACGGGCCATCAGCTGAACCTTCTTCTATTGCAGTCTTTACTGCCAGTTCTATCTCTGCCTTTGTCCCTACTTCAAACAATCGTTCCTCTATGTTTCCAATCAGGACGACCCTTTCTCCCAGAATCTTTCTGGCTTCCTTTAGAGTAATATCACCGTCTGGAGGTGGCTCCAACGGATCTATAGCATCGATATCCATTTCTGAAAGAAGATCCAGTACATTTTTTACCTTCCCATGTGAGTGGAGTCTAGCCTTCCCACCATACTTATGTAAAAGCTCCACCAGATCTTTATCATAATTAACAATCAGCTTTCTAAATTCTTTAGGTGAAAGATAGGGAGGAGTTGCATATTCTGGCCCAACAATTCTATATACCGTAGATACACCATTTGACAGAAGGTGCTCTAGATAGTTACATAGACGCTCCTGAAAGAAATCCATAAGCCTGAAGATAAGACTCTGGCTATCGGTATAGAGTATTAGAAACTTGTAGAAACCAAAGAGTTCCACAGTAAGGCATAGGGCATCAGGGAACTCTCCTATCACTATACCTGAATCACCAATCTCTTCTACCTTTCTAAAAAAGGAGTCTGTAGAAGGCTTCCAGGGGATATACTCTATCGAGAGTAACTTTTCCGCATCGCTCTCATCCTTACAGAGATACTCGATTGTCCAGGTGGTATGTATACCTTCATCCTGTCTTTTTAGGGAAGTGAGCTCACCTTTTGGTGTCTTTATCAGAGTCCTGATATATAAAGAATTCCCCTCCTGCCAGGTATGATTTTCGATGTCTTCAGGAGATATCTCTCCATAAAACATCACCGGCTTATCTGCATCAGGGTACCAGGGGGACATCTTGTCAGTCTTCCCATGGGCGTACTCTAAGATCTTTACATATTCCTCATATTTATAAATCCAGGAATCGTAGTGTCCGTCGAACTCATAAAGTGATATTGGAACTCTATCTGGTTTTTCCCCACTAAATACTTTAAGTAGTCTTTCTTTCGATGTCATAAACTCCTCCTCTTTACAGTCTTACTTAAGATTATACAGAATAGTGAAAGGGAATGATAGATATACGCTTGAATATTCAGGTATAATATGCTATTCTCAAGGTAGAAATTTAAGGTTAGAACCTATATGGGAACCGTACCTTGAAAAATAAATATCGAAATGAGGGGTACAATTCGACATCAAGACGCATAATTGTTTGATAAGCTTTGTCCCGCATAAATAAGATAGTCCTATAAAGAATATCCTTAATGACTTAAGGAGATTCTTTTGGTATAATGAATACGGGATCCAGTGTTGAGTTTTTAGCATAGTTATCGCCCCCTTGCCCTAGGGATTTTAGGGTTTTTGAAAATTTATTCTTATATGTAAGGAGGTTTAAAGTTATGAAGAAATGTTTAGTAGGACTAGTTATTTTGAGTTTTGTGTTTAGTATGCTGTTAAGTTCTGGGGCTATCTCTTTCGCTCAAAAGTTTCCTTCTATCCCGCAGTACACTAGCCCTGCAGAGTACGAAAAGGCTACTGGAAAGAAGATAACCAAGTTCAGTGAAGCACCAGATCTTGCTGAGTTGGTAAAGCAGGGTAAACTACCACCGGTAGATAAAAGACTTCCTAAAGAACCTTTAGTCGTTGTACCTGTGGAGGAAGTAGGTCAGTATGGAGGGGTTTGGCGTACTGCTATGCTTGGAAGAGCAGATACTCCTCATTTAGGTAGAGAAGTAGGATATGAACCTCTAGTCAGAATAGATGGTGCATTTACTAAAGTAATACCTGGAGTAGCTAAAAGCTGGACTGTCTCAAAAGATGGGAGGACATTTACTTTCTATCTTCGAGAGGGGATGAAATGGTCTGATGGACAGCCATTTACAGCTGACGATATTATGTTCTGGTATAATGACATCATACAGAACAAAGAGCTTACCCCAGTTCCTCCAAGACAACTTATTAGTGAAGGCAAATTAGTAAAGGTCGAAAAGATAAACGACTATGCTGTAAAATTTACCTTTACTCAACCTCGAGGTCTATTTTTACCATGGTTAGCTACAGGGGTAAAGCCATTCGCTCCCAAACACTACCTCAAGCAATTTCATCCTAATTATGTTTCTGTAGACAAACTTAACGAAATGGCAAAGAAGGAAGGTTATGATTACTGGTATCAGTTATTCGCTGTCAAAAATGATCCCTGGATGAATCCAGATTTGCCAGTTATTCATGCATGGAAAGTTACTACGCCATTAGGGGTAGGGACTAGAGTTTCCTTTGACCGTAATCCTTACTACTGGAAGATAGATATCGAAGGAAATCAGCTTCCATATATAGATAGATTTACTGCAGATATTGTAGAAAGTTTAGAAATTATGATTATGAAAACAGTCAATGGCGAGATAGATTGCCAGCATAGACATATTGGTCAAAGTAAACAGGATTATCCATTTTTGATGGAGCAGAGAACTAAGGGAAATTACAGAATTCTAACCCAGCAACATGCCAGTGCAGTTGTTACTTCTATATTCCTCAACTTGAACCATAAAGATCCTGTGGTTAGAAAGATATTTAATGATATAAGATTCCGGCAGGCGCTTTCCTTAGCAATAAATCGCAAAGAGATTATAGACCTTGTCTATCTAGGTAAAGCAGAACCTTGGCAGATTTCTCCTAAAAAAGGTACTCCTCTCTACTACGAAAAGGGCGCTAAGGCATATACAGAATATGACCCAGAAAGGGCTAAGCAAATCTTAGACAGAATTGGACTCAAGAAGGGTCCTGATGGTTATAGGTTAAGACCGGATGGTAAACCTCTTGCTATAACTATAGAAATAGGTAGAACTGCTCTTGGATGGCCAGATGCAGCGGAGATGGTAAAGAAATACTGGGAAAATGTTGGGATAAAGACAGTTGTCAAAGTAGAAGATCGTTCTATCTTTACTGCCAGATATCAGGCAGCAGAACATGATGCTGTAATATGGGCTGGTGAAGGTAGCGCTGGGTTAGAACCATTATTAAATCCATGGTGGTACTTCCCTGTAAGTAGAGGATCTTACTATGCACCTCTATGGGGATTATGGTATGAGTCTAGAGGCCAGTCTGGAGAGGAACCCCCTCCAATAGTAAAGAGACAGATGCAACTATATGACAAGCTTATGGCTACTATGGATCCGGAAAAACAGTTAGCATTAATGAGAGATATAATTAAAATAGCAGCAGATAATCTCTGGCATATTAATATCTGTACTTATCCTGACGAGTGCTGGATAGTAAGAAATAACTTCCGGAATGTTCCTGATAATTCAATTACTAGCGGTATGTTCCCAAACTCTGGCCCATATAATCCCTGCCAGTTCTTTATAAAGCAATAAACTTTGATAGCAAGTCCCTACCCTCTTTAGGGTAGGGACTAAAAAATACATAGAAAGGGAGTGTGTAAGATGAGTAGGTCTTTTAAAGTGTTTATCAGTTTGATTCTGGTCTTTGGTCTGGTGTCAAGCTTGAATCTAACGGGCTTTTCCCAGAAGAGGTACAATGAAGCACCTATGCTTGCCGAATTAGTAAAGCAGGGGAAACTTCCTCCTGTAGAGAAGAGACTCCCGGAGAATCCACTGGTGGTAGAACCGGTAGAGGAGATCGGTAAATATGGTGGAACCTGGAGATTTGCTATGCTTGGTCCTGGAGATATATCTATATACATTCCAATATTTGCCGAACCTCTCGTCAAGTGGAATAGGACGGGAAACGGTATAATACCAAATGTGGCTGAGAAATGGGAGGTAAAGAGGGCTTATAAGGAGTTTGTCTTCTATCTGAGGAAAGGGATGAAGTGGTCAGATGGACAACCTTTAACTGCCGATGATATTATGTTCTGGTATGAGGACATCCTGCAGAACAAAGAACTCGCACCATCTTTTCCATCCTGGCTCGTTGTTGCTGATACCCCAGTTGTCGTAAAGAAGATAAATGACTACGCTGTAAGCTTCGTATTCAAAGAGCCTAATGTCGTATTCTTAGAAAATGTATGCTTCCAGGGTGGAGGAGGTGGCGGGACACTCTCAATAATGATCCATCCAAAACATTACCTAAAGCAGTTCCATCCGAAGTATACACCAAAGGAACAGTTAGAAAAGACAGCCAAGGAGATGGGATTCACTACATGGTATGCCCTCTTCTGGAATAGAGCAGACTTCTATACAAATCCCGATTGCCCTGTGCTCTCTCCATGGAAGGTAACATCTCCACTTGCAGGTAGAAGCGTACATATCCTAGAAAGGAATCCTTATTACTGGAAGGTTGATCCTGCTGGTAACCAGTTACCATATATAGACAGGATATCTGCCAGTATAGTGGAAAACGCTGAAGTGGTAAATATGAAAGCCCTCTCTGGGGAGTTGGACTTCCAGTATAAACATATTACCCTGAACAACTATCCACTGTTGAAAGAGAACGAGGCAAAGGGAGGGTATAGTGTTCTTCTCTGGCCCACTGCTTTAGGTTCAAACTGTGCATTTATGCCAAATCTAAACCATAAAGACCCTGTTCTTAAGGCTCTCTTCAACAACAGGAACTTTAGGATTGGACTTTCCTACGCTATAAACCGTGACGAGATAAATAAACTCTGCTATCTGGGACTAGCCCAGCCCAGACAGGCTACTGTTGTACCGGAATGTCCATACTATACTCCAGGGCTTGAGAAGCTATACGCCGAGTATGACCCCAAGAAGGCAAATGAATATCTGGACAAGGCAGGGCTCAATAAGAGGGATAAAGACGGCTATAGATTAAGACCAGATGGTAAACCCCTTCAATTAACCATAGAATTTACACCTTCCGGAGAGTTTGGTCCCTGGCCTGATGTGGTAGAACTGGTCACCAAGTACTGGAATGCAGTTGGTCTTAGAGTAGCGTATAAGTCTATGGATAGGGCTCTCTTTGATATAAGAAGAGCCAGTACAGAGTTTGACATAATGGTGTGGGCATGGGGTAGAGGACTCACCCCATTAATTCAACCAGTATTTATATTCCCCGTAATACCTACCACCGGAGCTCCTCTATATGCCCGGTGGTATTCTTCCGGAGGGAAAACGGGAGAGAAGCCTACCGGTGACATTCTGAGAGCTATGTATATGTATAATAGATTCAAGAGGACTATAGATGACGCAGAGAGGATAAAGATAGGTAAGGAGCTTATAAAACTCAGTGCAGAGAACATCTGGAGTATAGGGACTGTAGGGTTGGCTCCAACACCTTTAGTAATTAAGAAGAACTTCAAGAATGTCCCTCAGAGGAGCTTCTATGAGTGGCTCTTACTTCAGATATCTAATACCAGTCCGGAACAGTACTTTATAAAAGATTAATCCAGGCATGAGGGGGATACGTACGTATCCCCCTCATTATCTACGAAAGGAGTAAATTATGCCTATCAGCTATCTTGTTGAGGACGAATATATGCTCTTGGGGAATTCTACTTTTGAGTTTGCCTTTGAGCGAGATGGTAGGTTGAGATGGATCATAAATAAATCAAATGGGGAGAACTACATAAAAAATCATTATAATAGGTGGCTATTAAAGGTCTTAGACGGTGATAATAGAGAATTCAGTTTGGGAGAACCAAGCTTTTACTTTAAGGATAGTAGATTTCATATAATCTATAAGGGCCAGCTATATGTAGAGATAATTATTGAGTCCTCCTACGAAGATCCAGAAAGCTTATGGACTTTAAAGATAGAAAATACATCCTCCAGAGAAGTCTCGGACATAATATTTCCCCATATATCCGGGATATACCTTGGCAATACCTGGAGGGATAATATTCTAGTGTATCCATATATAGCTGGAGAAAGGATAGAGAATCCTGTAGATACATACGCTAGAAAACCCTCTAAGATCCTCTGGGATTGGCAGGACTACAGATATACATATATAATTGATGGAGTAGGAACGGTCAGAGAAAATGACCTATATGTGAGAGAGTTACCCTATACAGGTCCCCTTTCGATGGCATGGCTGGATTATTACAACGAAGAGCTTGGATTTTATATGGCTTCCTACGATGAAGAAAAGACTCTCACCTACATAAGAGTGGAAACACCTGGTCCTGAATATCCGGGGATGGGATTTTCCTTCAGAAAGAGGGTCAGATTGTCTAATGGTGAAAGAAAGACATTTAAGTATGGTATAGGAATCCATTGTGGTGACTGGCACTGGGGAGCTGATAGATACAGGGAATGGTTCAATAAGACTTTTCCCAAAGTAAAAGATACTCCAGAATGGTTACTAAATAGTAATGGATTAATAGCTCATTATGACTTTAGATACCAGAATGGCAAAAGTATACATAGCTTTAGAGATATACCTGTATTATTTGATAAAGCAAGAGAAGACGGTATAAATCATCTCTTTATCTCTGGATGGAATAAGAATGGCTTCGACAATGGTTATCCAATATACATCCCTGATGAAAATCTAGGAGGAGAAAATCTATTTAGAGATAAGATACGGGAGGTCAATAAAAAAGGTGGACATATCACTACATACATAAATGTCAGGATAGTGAATAAATCTTTTGCAGACACCGTACCCAAAAATGTACTGACCAATCATATAGAGAGGTACGGAGCTATAGATTTCTATGTGGTTGCTCCCTCAAAAGAAGAATGGCACAGATTGATGCTTGAGACCATAGACCGATTGGCAGGATATGGCGTTTCAGGTATTTATCTGGACGAACTATCTATGGCACCAGCAATTGGAGATATACCAGACTGGATAAGAGGTTATACAGAACTTCTGGAGAAGCTGATAGAAAGACACAGAGATAAGGCTTTCATCATAGAGGGTTGCAGTGATATATATGGCAGGTACGTTGACCTGCAGTTGGTATCTACGTTCTTCTACTGGTATACAAGTTATCCTGAACTATTCAGGTATACATTTCCAGAGTATATGCTCGTGGATATGATCTATCCTGATTATCAGACTATGAGACCATCCTTTGTCTCTATGATATCCAAAGACTTAATCAGCAGGACATTCATATTGGGTATGTACCCATGGATATATGATCTTAAGCTGGATAACTCTTTTGACCATAGCGAAGACTTAAAAGATTATCTGAGATACTTTCTAAGACTGAGAAGAATCGGTATGAATTTCTTTACTGGAGGTAGGTTCTTAGATGACCTAGGGTTAGAAACGAGTAATGATATCAAGGCAAAGCTTTATGAAAGTGATGGTTACTATATGGTTGCCATATGGAATAAAAACAGGGCTAGGGGTGAGATACGAATTAAATCCCTGAAACCTCCGCTTAAAGTAAGGTCTGTATCATTGGACGGTACCAGTTACAGGACTGAAAGTAATGTCATCAGTGTACCAAGGGAACCTCTATCTCTGGTATTTGTAGAGGAGGAGAAATGAAGACTCTTTATGGTTTAGACGTGTTAAAGGAGAACGATTTTGACATATTAAGAGGGAGAAGGATAGGTTTAATAACGAACTATTCAGGCATATCTTCCGAACTAAAACCGAATATAGAGTTAATGCTGAGTGCTGGTATTAATGTCATAAAGATATTCACCCCAGAGCATGGATTCTTTGGCGCATCTGACGGATTGGAGATAAAGGATACGGTTCATCCCAAATATGGGATAAGGATGGTAAGTTTATACGGTGATAAGAAGATACCAGCAGAGGAAGATCTGGAAGATATAGATATCTTGGTCTATGATATACAGGATGTGGGCTTAAGATTCTATACTTTTATCTATACACTGGCGTATACTTTAGAGTCTGCAAGTAAATATGGGGTATCTTATGTCGTCCTGGATAGACCAAATCCCCTCTCTGGAGATGTAATCATAGGTCCTAGGATTCTTGACCAGCTGAATTCTTTTGTTGGAGGGTATAGACTTCCGATAAGGTATGGATTAACCGCCGGGGAATTAGCTCTGTACTACAGTAAACTCAAAGGGTTAGCTCTAGACCTGACTGTGATAAGGATGAAAAACTGGACCAGAGATATGTACTATCCAGATACGGGACTCCTATGGAATGTGCCTTCTCCTAATCTTCCTACATTCTCCGGTACCCTTTGTTATACAGGTATGTGTTTTATAGAGGCAACAAATATCTCTGAAGGTAGAGGTACAACAAAGCCATTCGAATATATTGGAGCCCCATGGATAGATGAGGATATAGTCTTTGAAGAATTAAAGAAAGAAAACTTCCCTGATGTGGCTTTTAGAAAGAGATACTTTATCCCCGAATTCTCCAAGTATAAAGGTGAAGTATGTAGAGGACTAGAGTTCTTCCCTCTCAGTTATAAGGCAGACTTTATAAGGGTAGCTTTAAGCCTTATAAGTATAGTTGCAAGAAGATTCCCTGAATACTTCGCTTACAGGACATATAATGAGGTACTCAGTATAAATCTACTTATAGGGGATAGAGAGACAGAGAAAGATCTACTCGAGGGTAAAAGCTGGAAATCAATATACGAAAGATGGAAAAAGGATGAGGAAGAATTTAGGAGTTTTATCGAGGATGTGATGCTATACTAATAGTCTCTCTATAGCACTCTTTATCTTATTCTGTATCTCTATGGCGGTTTCTCTGTCCTTATAAGGATATCTGGGCCAGAAAAATCCTTTCAGGTTGTCGTTTTTGTTCCTCGGAACAATATGTATATGTAGATGAGGGACGCTTTGACTTACCCTGTTATTTATCCCGATAAATATACCCTGAGCTTCTAATCCAAGCTCTACAGCCCTTGAGATAAGCTTTACGTTATTAAATAGAGGACCGATTATATCTTCCGGTGTATCCATTAAGGTCTCGTAGTGTTCTTTTGGTACCAAGAGGCAGTGCCCTGGATTTATGGGACGGATATCTAGAAAGGCGATAGAAATTTCATCCTCAAAAACGATATACCCCTCAGATTCTCTCTTTATGATCTTGCAGAATACACATTCTTTAGTAGGCAAAGCTACTTCCTCCTATAAATTCTCTCAATATGGATGTCATTGGAACCTCTGTCGGTGAAAGTGGTACAAAGTGTGAGAGAATATCTAAAATTCTCTTTGCTTCAGGATATTCCCTGTAGTATGGAGGGACAGCCTTTAACATCGGCTCTATAAAGTTTTTCAATACAGAGAATTCATAGACAAGTGCAGAATTGAACATAGCGTCAGCCCTTTCCTGGGTGGGAAATATATACAGGTCTTCAGCCCTTCTCACCGATGGCCACTGTCTGATAGAATCCAATACTCCATGACCTCTAAAGATACTATCTCTTACCATACGCCTTATGAGTCTAGCATCAGTTGTAGGAACTCTATTCTGATTATCCAGATTCAGATGAGTTAAAGCACTTACAAATATATGATACTTCATATAACCTGGTATCTCTGGTGTAAGTTGAGGGTTTAGCGCATGGATACCTTCCATAACCAGAAGATTACCCTCCTCCAACTTCACAAACCTGCCTGACCTTTCGCTTCGTTTTTTCTGGAAGTTATATTTTGGTAATTCTATCTCTCCTCCATTCATAAGTATATTCAGATGCTCTGTAAGAAGAGGGATATTCAATGCATTAGGGCTATCGAAATCGTAATTTCCGTACTCATCTTTGGCTATTTCATGTGGAGCTAAAAAGTAATCATCCATCTCTATGACTATCGGCTTTATCCCATTAACCTTTAACTGGATCTGTAATCTCTTAGTAAAGGTCGTCTTTCCTGCAGAGGAGGGACCTGCTATCAGGACCAGTTTTAAGTCTGGAAGTTTCGAGCATATCTCATCTGCAATCTGTGCTATCTTCTTTTCATGGAGAGCCTCTGCCACTTTTATGATCTCCGATATCTCCCCATTCTCTATAGCTGAATTCAGCGAAGCTACATCGGTAAGTCCCAGTATACTGAGCCAATTTTTGTACTCATAAAAAGCCTGAAATAGTTTGACTATCTCTTTAAACTCTGCAATTTTGTTTATATCCCTATCCTCGGGGAGTATGATAAGAAATCCTGGCTGATATAGCTTTAATGTAAAATTTTTCAAGTATCCAGTTGAAGGCACCAAGGGAAGGTATGAGTACTCATAGTAGTTATCTATATGGTAAAGAGTAACCTCCTTTCCCGGATGATACTTTAATAGCCTTATCTTATCCTCCTCTCCTAGCTCTTCAAAGAGCTTTATTGCCGATTCGGTAGTATATATCTCCTTTTTGATAGGTATATCTTTTAATGACAGCTCTTTCATCTTTTCTTCTATCTTCGCCAGGTCATTTGCGGTAGGTATATAGTTTTTAAACCTCCCATATAGACTCTTATGATAGGAATGCTCAAGAAGGACTTTTAGATCTGGAAATAAGAGCCTGGTGGCAAGACTGAAGAGGAATATGTAACTCCTCTCCAGGACTCTCCGCCCATAATTCTCCCTTACACTAATAAGATCTAGACTCTTATCCTCATCAACAACGTAGTTTAGGTCTTCTATCCTGTCCCCTAATCTTACCGCTACTGGCAGATCTCCCTCACCGAAAAGCTCCTTAGATATATTCGGATGCCTATCAATGATCTCTCTTACTGAACAGGGCTTTTCCAATTCTACCCTGATTGCTCCTCTAAATTCTACACGAATCATTATTTAGATACCTCCAATCTCTATCTCTTTCTGATATAATTATTATAGTCTTATATCGGTAAAAGGAAAGAGTAGATTATGCTTACTTTTAAAATGGTGCAACCGGAAGATAAAGAGGAGATTCTGTCTTTTACATCAAATACCTGGGAGTGGGGCGACTATATACCTTATGTATTCGATGAATGGCTAGACCATAAGAATGGTGACTTTATAAAGGCAGTATTGGATAATAAGATAGTTGGAATATCACATATCGGTTACCTGAGTGATTGGGAAGCCTGGCTAGAAGGATTAAGGGTCCATCCTGATTACAGACATATTGGCGTAGGGACATTCCTCTTAGATGTATCTTTAGAGATACTTAAAAATAAGGGGATAAGGGTAGCTAGGAATGCTATAATCTCTACCAATATAGCATCGCAGAGTCTAGTCAAAAAGAGAGGGTTTGAACTTGTTGGAGAGTTTCTATCATTTTCAAGAGAAACTACTGATTTAGACACAGACGGAATAAGAAAAGCAGATATAAGAGACATAGAATTTTTACTCAATATAGCCAGAGAAGAGGCTAAAAACAATTCGTCTCTGGCTAAAGTTGGAGCATATTGGAACTGGGAGTGGCAGGAATTAAGTCTTATAGCTATAGAAAGGATGATAAAGGGAGCTTTAGTCTTGACAGATAAAGACATAAAAGGATTCGGAGTTATAAGAGAGTCTATGGACGACATAGAGATCAGCAGTCTTTACGGAGATCCTGAAGTTATAAGAAAAATAATAGCTTACGGTTTGAATTTGGGTTACAAACTTGGGATTTCCAAGTGTATGCTGATGATTCCAGAAGGATGGAAACATAATAGAATATTGGAAGATTTTGATTTTAAGGAAAGTTTTGAGGATTATACATATCTTGTCTTTGAAAAGATCATATAGGAGGAGAAGATGAACGCTAAAGTAGTCTGGCAGGGAGAGAAACTTAAGTTTATTGGACAAGTAGAGGGAAGCCCTGACGTTCTTATGGACAGTGAAAATGGACCAACACCTATGGAGCTTGTCCTTATTGCCCTTGGTGGATGTACAGGGATGGATGTGATATCTATCCTGCAGAAGATGAGACAGAACGTCAAAAACTTTGAGATAAATCTATCCGCTGAAAGGGCTGACGAGCATCCTAAGGTGTTTACAAAGGTAAACCTGGAGTATGTGATTTATGGTTCTGACATAGATGAAAATGCTGTAAAAAGGGCAATAGAACTCTCTCAGGAGAAGTACTGTAGTGTTGGGGGTATGCTGAAAAAGGCTGTAGAAATTGGTTACAGTTACAGGATAGTAAACGAATAAAATAAAGGGGGCATTTTAAGCCCCCTTCTATACCGTCGCTTCAAATGTCTCTTTTACCTTTTCAAGCAGATCCCTTATAGGCAGGTGCTGAGGGCATTTTGGTTCGCATACTCCACACTTTATACAGCTACTGGCTCTCTCTGACTCTTGCATACCATTTCTATAGTGCCACCTTGGCCCGCCAAAGTCATTATACCTCACACCTTCATTGTACAGATGGAAGTTCAGAGGGATATTTACACCATTCGGGCATGGCATACAATAACCACATTCATTGCAATCTATAGCCTTAATCCCGAGATATGTCTCCCTTACCCTCTCTATTAATCTTAACTCCTCCTGAGTAAAGATATTTATACCTGACTTATCTGCAATCTCGAGGTTCTCTTTTACCTGCTCAAAGTTGCTCATACCACTTAAAACAGTAGATACCTCTGGTTGATTCCAGAGCCACAGTAAAGCCCAGGCAACTGGACTTCTCTTTATCGGGAAACTCTCGAATACCTGTCTTACTCTATCTGGCGGATTGGCAAGTCTTCCTCCCCTTAGTGGCTCCATTATTACAACCGCTAGTCCTTTATTACTGGCATATCTAAGTCCCTCCATACCTGCTTGATGCTCTATATCCATATAGTTATACTGGATCTGGCAGAATGTCCAATCATATGCATCCACTATCTTTTTGAAAGTCTCCAGGTCATCGTGGAAGGAGAAGCCGAGATATCTTATCTTTCCTTCTTTCTTTACACCTTCAGCCCAGTCTAGAACTCCAAGATTGTATAGTTTGCTCCATGTATCTTTATTGAGTGCGTGGAGTAGATAAAAATCTATATGATCTGTATCCAGCTTTCTTAATTGCTCATTTAATAGTCTATCCATATCCTCTTTTACGTTCACATGCCATGGAGGAAGCTTTGTTGCCAGCATAGTCTTTTCTCTATAACCGTCTTTTAATGCCTTACCAACAACTATCTCACTGTTTCCTCTATGATATCCATATGCTGTATCTACATAGTTTACTCCATTGTCTATTGCGTATCTTATCATCTTTATAGCCAGTTCTTCGTCTATTCTACCATCATCACCCCCAATAGTCGGAAGCCTCATAGCTCCAAAACCAAGAGCAGAGACCTTAAAATCTAATCTTCCAAAATTTCTATACTGCATCTGAATCCCTCCTGCAAGAAAATTTCGATTTGTTTCATTTTAGCACATTTTATAACAATTTGAGAGATAAGTCAAACTACTAAGTCTCCGACACTTCCAATTATACACCCTAGAGTTAGCTCCAAGTCGATACTATAGATCTCTGATTAAAGTTTATCCGCAGAAATTTATTGTATAATTATAGGAGCAAACTTCTACAGGAGGTCTCTATGACTGATAGGGAAAGATTTCTAAATGTAATGGAGTTTAAGCCCGTTGATAGATACCCCAACTATGAGCTAGGTGTCTGGGGCCAGACAATAGAGAGGTGGTACAGTGAAGGACTTCCAAGAGATGTATGTTACTGGAACTGGTTTGAAGGAGAACCTTATTTCGAGATAGACAGAAGAATGTTTATCCCCGTTAATGCTAGAATAATCCCGGCTTTTGACGAAGAAGTAATAGAGGAGAATGACAGATATATCGTCTTTAGAGACGGGATAGGGCGTATAAGAAAGGCAATGAAGGAAGGAACTGTAAGAGGAACAAGGCCCTCTATGGATCAATACATAGACTTTCCGGTCAAAGACAAGAAAAGCTTTGAAGAGATCAAAAGGCGCTATAATCCACACTCTCCTATAAGATATCCTATGTGGTGGGATGAGATGGTAAGATTATGGAGAGATAGAGATTACCCTCTATGTCTCTTTGTAAATGCTCAGATAGGGTTCTACTGGACATTAAGAGAATGGGTAGGAACAGAAAACCTCTCATATATGTTTTACGATGATCCTAACCTGGTCCATGAGATGTTAGACTTTATTGCAGATTTTATAATAGAACTGAGTACCAAGGCTCTATCTAGTGTTCAAATCGACTACTTTAACTTTTCAGAAGATTTTGCCGGTAAAGGTGGTCCACTTATATCCCCGAAGATATATAAGGAGTTCTTCGCCCCTAGAGTAAAGAGAGTGGTAGAACACTTCCAGAAGTATGGAGTTAAGTATTTTTGGGTTGATAGCGATGGAAACTTTGAGGTCCTGATACCTTATATGATTGAGGCAGGCATCAATGGTATCTGGCCTTTAGAGCAGGCAGCAGGGATGGACCCGATCAAACTCCGAAAGAAGTATGGGAAGGACCTGGTCTTACTTGGAGGTATAGATAAGAGAGAACTCACTAAAGATAAAGCCTCTATAGAGAAAGAGCTATACAGTAAGGTGCCATATCTATTAGAGTATGGTGGTTATATACCACATCTTGATCATACATTTCCACCCGATATACCTTATGATAATTTTCTCTACTATATGGAATTAAAGAAAAAGCTTTTACGAGGAGGTTAGTATATGTTATCGAAAGAGGAATATTACAATAAAGTTTATGGATGCTGGCTCGGTAAGAATGCAGGGGGGACATTGGGTACTCCTCTCGAGAGTGGCTGGGGAAAGGAGGAGATGTTTGACGTTTGGTGGTATCCAAAATTACAGGAAGGAGGACTTCCAAACGATGACCTTGAGTTGCAGTTGATATGGCTTCAGGCTCTTGAAGAGAAAGGGCTTGATATCACAGCAAGAGACTTGGCAGAATACTGGCTGGATTGTATTGCTTATAACTTTGATGAATATGGGTTGAATAAGACAAATCTAAAAAAGGGCTTAGTGCCACCGGTCTCTGGCTATTTTAATAACTGGTTTAAGCATTGTATGGGGAGTCCAATTCGTTCAGAGATCTGGGCATGTATTGCTCCAGGTTTGCCCAATGTCTCTGCTAAATATGCCTATGAAGATGCAATAGTAGACCATGCTGGAGGAGAATCCGTCTATGGGGAGATCTTCAATGCGGTCGTAGAGTCTTCTGCCTTTATTATCTCTGATAAGATGAAGCTACTTGAGATTGGTTTATCCTTTATACCTGAAAACTGTGAGACTGCAAAGGCTATAAGAAACGCTATAACAGCTTATCAGAAGGGTATGGATTGGAAAGAGGCAAGGAACTTCGTCTTAAGAAATTCTTACAGCCCGATAGCACAGTATTCTCCGGTAAACCTTGGTTTTCAGACCATAGGACTTCTCTACGGTGAAGACTTCGGAGACGCCATATGCAAGGCAGTAAACTGTGGATACGACACAGATTGTACCGGGGCTACTCTGGGTTCCATACTGGGAATAATCCTGGGGAAAGATGGTCTCCCATCAAAGTGGATAGAACCTCTAAGTGATAAGATTGTAACAAATGCTAGCTGGGGTGGAATAAAGAATGTAAAAGAGCCGAAAGATTTAGACGAACTCACTAAGAGGGTATGTAGGATAGGGGAAAAGATACTGGCACTTTACGGAGAAGACCCAGAACCATTCATTCCTAAGGAAGAGATCAGAAAGCTCTGGTATATTCCACCTACAAGGATAGATTACGACCTGAAGACGGTCAGAGCTTCTCTAGATTATCTGGATAATCCCAGTATACAGTACGGAAAAAACAAAAGATTTGAGCTTATTATAGAAAACCTTCATCCGGAGGTTATAGAAGCTAAAGTCTCCTGCAGGTTTCCTGAAGGCTGGGAAGTGACCCCTAAAGAAGAAAGGATCACCTTAAAAGCAAAAGAGAGACTAACGCTTTCATTTTCTCTATCTGTTTATGATGTAAAGTATATAGAGACCTCCAATAGAGGGAGTATATCGATCTCTATAAAAGACAGGCCTGCTCTCCCAGAGATTCCCGTTGTATATATAGGCTCAAATAGATGGCTGATCTCTACCAGATTCGACGGAGACATAGATACAGAGACGCCAATAGAGAAAGATTTAAATCCAAGTGGTCTTGAAGATAACTGGAGAGTAGCAAACTTTGATGAGAATGAGCTTATAGTTGAACCATACTTTGAAAATAGATCCGGAATACTATACCTAAGACACTATATTTATTCTCCAACAGCAAGACCTGTTAGATTGGGTCTACCATCTAACTGTCCATTTAAGATGTGGCTAAATGGAGAAAAGATTCATGAAGTAAAGACTGAAGGGATTCTAAGGCCCAATTATGGTGGTGATGGAAGGAGCTATGTAGTTTCCAACCTTAGAGAAGGCTGGAATCAGGTATTGATAAAGATAGAGAGAAAAGACAAACCTGTCGAGGCTCATTTTATTGTTGCCTCTGGCGATAGATTTGCACACGGCTTAGCAGATCTTATAGAGTGTAAATTCCCCTGGGAGATAGTATAAATGAAATTATTATAGGGGCGGAGAAATTCTGCCCCTATAATACCGATAATTTATAACCTGCAGATTTTATAGCAGATACCAGCTCTTCGCTATGTTCTTTACTCCTTGTCTCTACAGATATCTCTACCTCTACCAGTCCGATAGGTACTACAGGGTTCAGTCTCTCGTGATGGATAGATATGATATTGGCACCTATCCTGGCTATTATTGTCAGAAGCTTGTGTAATTCTCCTGGCTTATCAGGTATCGCTGTTATAAACTTTAATCTCCTACCTGACTTTGTTAATCCATGTTCAATTATTGTAGAGATAAGATTTACATCGATATTTCCGCCACTTACAATAGCAACTACATTCCCCTTGAGGAGAATCTTGTCATACATAATTGCAGAGACGCTTACAGCCCCAGCCCCTTCTGCTATCATCTTGCAACGTTCCATCAAGAAAAGTATTGCACCTGAGATCTCTTCTTCTTCGACGAGCACAATGTCATCTACCAGTTCCGAGATGATCTCCAAGGTAATTTTCCCCGGCTTTTTCACTGCAATTCCATCCGCTATAGTCTCATATTTTACTTCTTCTATCTTGCCTTTAGATATAGCATTGTATACACTGGGGACTGCCTTGGTCTGAACACCAACTACCTTTACCTTTGGATTTATGTTTTTTACTACAGAGGCTATTCCTGAGATAAGCCCCCCTCCTCCCACAGGTACCACTATCATATCCACCTCGGGAAGCTGTTCCAGGATCTCAAGGGCAATTGTTCCCTGTCCAGCTATGACATCAGGGTCATCATAAGGAGAGATGAATACTCTTCCTGTTTCCCTTGATAGTTCCAATGCCTTTTCCTGGGATTCGTCAAATGTCCTTCCATAGAGTAAGACCTTACTTCCATAACCTTTAGTCGCCTCTATCTTACTGATAGGGGCAAATTCAGGCATAACGATTATGGAATCTATGCCTAACTTGGAACTCGCATAAGCTACTCCCTGCGCATGGTTTCCTGCAGAACAGGCAATAATGCCTTTCTCCTTCTCAGTGTTAGAGAGCTGAGAGATCTTAAAATATGCACCTCTCACCTTAAATGAACCTGTTTTCTGAAAGTTCTCACACTTAAGGTATACAGGATGAGAGACCCATTCCGAAAGAGTAGTAGAATAGATGAGAGAGGTCTTATGTACAACCTGAGTTAAGAGTGCCCTTGCCTCCTTTATCCTTTCGAGAGATATCATTTTATAGAGACTTTAAACAATCTGTACAGACGTATACCCTTTTAATCTCTCCGTTTATGACCCTTTTTACCTTCTGTAAATTTGGTAGCCAACGCCTACGGGTCCTTCTATTTGAGTGGCTCACATTGTTTCCATACATAGGACCCTTTCCACATATACTGCATCTTTTAGCCATAAGTTTCTTCCCTCCTTATCTTTAAAAGTAGGCAAGGGCATAGTTCAATTAATAGGTTACCATTCATTAGAGGATAAAGTCAATAGACAAAATCTTAACAGTTTCTTAATCATTTCTTAATCTTTTCTTAACATATTATCTCTATACTAGTCATTGTTAATATTGATAAATAACTTAGCAGTCTAGGTAACCTCATCATATGACCTACCCCCCTTACAATAGGGACCGCCAAGGTCCCTATTGTTTTTTTGTATAAGAGTCTCAGGAGTTCTCTATAAATTCACCCTGCTTTCTCTTTTAAAGACTAGGAGCAACCATTCGTTTATTAGAAAGGCAAATGTGATTAATATAAACGGAATCTTCGGATTTATACTGTATGTCCATCCTCCTACAATTCCAGCAGGAGATATAAATACGAGGAGTAATACTGTCAGAATAGCCAGAGACTTGGCTCTATTTTCATCCGAAATGAGGTTGGCTATAGCAGATTCCAGATAAGGATTGGCTATTATATTCCCACTGGCAGAGAGCATAGTAACAATTATTACCCCCAGTATATTATTTGGGGGAAGCATTATAAGTATTATATTTGCCAGCATAGAGATCGCAAATCCTATCATCATATAGTTGATCGAGAATCTTTCTTTAAATCTAGGTATCGCTAGAAATAGTAAGATTAACATAGCAATAGAGGAAAAGGCAGGAAATAGACCTATCAATGAAGCCTTTATCTTTAGTGCATTTACAAGGTATATAGATAGATAGGTCCCTCTTATTGCCATCTGGAAATTATTCAATATGTAAACTCCAAACATTATCTTCAGTAATTTGTTATCTATAATCTCTTTTAGCACTTCCTTATACTCTTTCAGGCTTTCTTTGAAGTTTATACCCCTACTCTCAAGTCTCTTTCTGATGCTTATCTCCGTATCATATGTGATATAGTTCCTGCCAAAGAACATTGCTGTCATACTTATGCAGGCTATGAGATACATAAGTCTTACTGCAGGGACCAGAGTAAGTCTGCTTACCAGTAGCCCTCCGAGAGGGGCAAAGAATCCTGATATGACAGATATGATCTGGAGAATGGTAAAGATTGCAGATCTATTTTCAGGTTCCGTATCCTCCACCAGAAGACAATACCAGGCAGTGTTCGGTATTTTCTGGAAGCTGTTTACTATAACCGCAATCAGAAAATACCAGAAGTTCTTAGCTATAGCCCATATGAGTGTAGCAAAACTCCAGCTAACTATATCAAATATAAGTAGGGCTTTTCTGCGTCCCAATCTATCTGTAAGATGTCCACTTATAAAGGATGTGAATATCTGGAGAGTCAGGCTTATAGATGCAAGAAGCCCTATCTGTGTCTCTTTAAGCCCAAGGGCTAACATATATACAGATGCGTAAGTAGAAAACATATTGAATGGGATGACCCACATCGCCTCAAATATCAGACAGGCTCTGGCATTACCTTTAATTCTACTAAACAATGTCTCTTTCTCCTTTCTTTTTAGAAAAAGCTTATCATAAGTTTAGAAAAAACTCAATTATAGGAATAGAAGTCTATTGTAATTATGTTATAATTTGTGTTATATTATATAGCGTAAAATACAGTACAAGGAGGTGAGAGGAATAACTGTACAAGGGAGATGATGAGGAAAAAGAGGTAGGTAAGATGTAAAATTTTATAAGAGGAGGGATGAGTAAAGTGAAAAGGTTTATTGTAAGTCTAATAAGCTTGTTATTAGTAACCATTCTGGTGGGAAGCGTATCTTTTGCCCAGGCACCTCTTCAGTTACCCAGAAAGGAGACCCTTTATGTAGCAGGAATGCAATGGGGACCACCAACCAACTTTAATCCTATGGCTCCTGCTCCTGCCTGGCCAACCAACAGAGGACAGCACTATCTGATCTATGAAACTCTATTTGTCTATAACCTGTTGACCGGAAAACTGGACCCCCTTATTGGTGAAAGTTTTAACTGGTCTGTCTATACACTTACGGTAAAACTCAGGAAGGGAGCAAAGTGGCAGGATGGAACTCCTTTAACGGCGAAAGATGTGGTGTACTCCTTAGAACTTGGTAAAAAATACTCTCTATACTTCTCTTCGTTCTGGAACTTTATCACTGACGTAAAGGCAAAGGATGATCTTACAGTCGTTATGACTCTAAACAAAGATAATCCCAACAAGAAGAGAGTAGAAGTATTCCTGGGCCAGATATTTATTGTCCCTCAACATATATGGAGTAAGATAGATACCAGTCAGAAGGCTCTACTAGAATATACAAATACAGAACCCGTTGGTTCTGGACCATATAAGCTCTTAGCGTATTCTCCAGAACAGATAGTTCTTCAAAGGGATGATAACTACTGGGGTATCCCATACTATGGTAAACCTGCACCCAAGTATATAGTCCATCCTATATTTAAGAGTAACGACGCAGGAAATCTTGCCTTTGAGAGAGGAGAGGTAGACTTTTCTCAGCAATTCTGTCCTGAAATCTGGAAGATGTGGGAGGTAAAGAAGCTTCCAGTAGGAACCTGGTATAAGAAAGAACCCTATCATATACCGGCGTCTATTCCTTCGCTCTATATAAATATCCACAAGAAGCCACTGAATAATCCTCTGGTTAGAAGAGCTCTGGCTTACGCTATAAACTATCCAAAGATAGCAGAGACTGCAATGTCAAGATATTCACCTACAGCAAAGTCAAGCCTAATCATTCCAGTGGGTGTCCCTGAAAAGAAATACTTCAGTCAAGAAGATGTTGATAAGTATGGATGGAAGTATGATCCTCAGAAGGCGATAGAAATCCTAGAAAAACAGCTAAAGGCTAAAAAAGGTCCGGATGGAATCTACGTATTACCCGATGGAACTAGACTTGGTCCATTTACTGCGGAGTGCCCTTATGGATGGACCGACTGGATGACCAGCTTAGAGGTGGTTGCGGAGAGTGCAAGGGCTGTCGGTATTGATATAAGGACACAGTATCCAGATGCCCCTGTGTGGACGGATCACAGAAACACAGGTAACTTTGACCTCCTTATGAATACACCTGCTGGTGGATATACCCCTGCCCATCCATGGCTAAGGTTCTTTGAAGTTATGGAGATCAAAGGGGTACCTCCAATTGGACAGGTGGCTTACTGGAATTTCAATAGATACTCCAACAAGAAGGCAAGCTCACTCCTAGAAGGTGCTGCTAAGATAACAGATGAGAAGAAGCTATACGCTATATATAGAGAATTAGACAGGATCTTTATGAAGGATATACCTATAATTCCTCTTGAATATAGACCTTGGCACTTCTATGAATATAACGAGACTTACTGGACGGGATTCCCCAATGAAGACAAGCCACTTGCTTCTCCTCTACATACTGCTCAGGGGATCAGGATATTCTATATTATTAAGCCGAAGGAATAAAATAATCTTATTTAATAAGGGAGGGCAAGGATTTTCTTGCCCTCCCTTTTGTTAGAAAGGAGAGATTATGAAGAATCCATTTACTAGATACTTACTTCAAAAATTGGTATGGTATATATTAGCATTTTTTGTTGCGATTAGTCTGAATTTTATCCTACCGAGGCTCATCCCTGGTAATCCTGTTGCTGTTATAGTAAATCAGATGGCTACTGGTGGGGTTCAGAGTGATACCCTAGAAAGACTTTACTCTACATATATGAAAGAGTTTGGCTTAGATAAACCTCTTTATGTGCAGTACTTTAATTATCTACGCAACATACTACATCTGAATCTTGGAACATCTTTTATGCTCTACCCTGGTAAAGTAAAAGACCTTATAGGGAGAGCCCTACCTTGGACTATAGGATTACAGGTTCCAGCCATACTATCAGGTTGGATTCTTGGCAATCTCCTTGGGGCATTTAGTGCGTATAAAGGGGGGAAGTTTGACAGTGTAGCTTTTACCCTTTCTCTGGTCTTCTCCAATATACCATACTATTGTCTTGCAATAGTCTTTCTATATCTCCTGGCTGTCAGATTTGGCATATTCCCTGTAGGTGGTGGTTATAGCTTTGGTACTGTCCCTACACTATCATTGAGGTTTATTAAAGATGCCATACACCATTATATACTCCCATACCTCTCTATGGTTCTCGTGGCAATAGGAGGGCAGGCTATAGGGATGAGGGAGATGTCTATATATGAACTTACCTCTGACTATGTCAACTATGCAAAAAATCTTGGCATAAGGGATGAAAGGATCATCCGTTATGTCTTTAAGAATGCTATGTTGCCTCAGATTACAGGATTGGCAATCTCTTTCGGTACTATGATGGGTGGAGCTCTGGTCACCGAGTCTGTCTTCTCATATCCTGGTGTAGGAAGTCTGCTCTTTACCGCTATAAGACAGAGCGACTATCCTCTCATTCAGGGTTGTACCCTTATAATAACTGTTGCGGTGTTAACTGCAAACTTCCTGGTAGAAATAGCCTATGGATTTATAGATCCGAGAATAAGAGCGGTTCAGTTAGGGGAGAGATGATATGAAGGATATTATTATACTGCTTTTCAGATCCAAGAGATTTGTTGTAGGTTTTGTCCTCTTTCTTGGAGTTTTATCTTTTGCATTGATAGGTCCAGTACTTAATCCCAAAAATCCATTTCAGATGGTCGGTGGACTATTCAGTCCTCCCTCTGATAAATTTATACTTGGTACAGATAATCTGGGTAGAGATGTCTTTACACAGCTTATGTACGGGACAAGGACATCTCTTCTTATCGGATGCACTGCAGGAGTTATAGCTACCAGTATAGGGGTCACTATTGGCTCAATTGCAGGTTATAAAGGGGGGATGGTTGAAGAGATACTGATGGGTATAACCAATGTATTTATCACTATTCCTTCTATAGTGATACTGATACTTCTCTCTATTGCCATAAAGACAAGGTCTGCGATTGTAATGGGGCTGGTTATAGGTATAACTGCCTGGCCCTGGACTGCAAGGGCGGTCAGGGCTCAAACTTCCAGTCTAAAGACGAGGGAGCATATAGATATTGCTAGGATTACAGGTTTCAGTTCTTTAGAGATGATAATCTGGGAGATACTCCCCTATATGTTCTCTTATATCTTTATGGCATTTATACTCCAGTTTTCTGGTGGGATATTAAATGAAGCCACTCTAAGTATGCTGGGGCTTGGTCCATTTCAGACTGTATCTCTTGGTGTAATGTTACACTGGGCACTACTTTGGGAAGCGGTAAGAACTGGAGCCTGGTGGGCGTTCATTCCTCCTGTTATATGTCTCTCTATGACTACTTTCTCTCTTATGAGTATGAACAGTGGTATGGACGAAGTCTTCAATCCCAGGTTGAGAAGGAGTTAATAATGGGTAATCTCTTAACAGCTGTTGACCTGAGAGCTTATTATAGAACAGTCCAGGGGGAGGAGATTAAGGCTGTAGATGATGTCTCCATAGAGGTCAGAGAGGGGGAAGTCTTAGGGATAGCTGGTGAATCTGGTTGTGGTAAATCTACACTGGCATCGGTTCTTGCCTTCACAGTTATTCCTCCCCTTTATGTGGTAAGTGGTGAGGTTAGGGCTAATGGTACCAACATATTAGCCCTTGATAGGGAGACTTTGAGGAGAGAGATAAAGGGTAAGTATATATCTATAGTTCCTCAGGGGGCAATGAACTCCCTGAATCCTACTCTAAGGATCAGGAACTTTGTTGTAGATGTGTTGAAAGAACATTTTCCGGAGATATCCAAAGAAGAGGCGCTACAGAGGGCTAGAGAAAGATTTGAGGCGTTATCATTGCCTCCAAGGATACTGGATGCCTATCCGCATCAGCTCAGTGGGGGTATGAAACAGAGAACGGTGACTGTAATCTCTACTTTATTAAATCCAAAGGTATTGATAGCAGATGAGCCAACATCTGCACTGGATGTCTCCAGTCAGAAGACTGTAATAAAGCTATTAGTAGAGCTTCTCAGAAGACAGATCATAAGGAGCGTTGTCTTTATAACCCATGAGCTTCCACTACTAAGACACTTTGCAGACAGGATAGCTATTATGTATGCTGGTAAGATAGTAGAGGTTGGTCCTATGGAAGATGTTATCTTCGATCCGCTTCATCCTTACAGTAAGTTGTTAATGTCGTCGGTTTTAGTACCGGAAAAAGGTATAAAGTCAAAGAAGATAGAGGCTATACCGGGTGTCCCTCCCAATCTAAAGAATCCACCTTCTGGATGCAGATTCCATCCAAGATGCCCTTCCTATGTAGAAGGTGTATGCAATATGGCTGTTCCACCTCTAATAGAGATAAAGCCAAATCATAAGATCAGTTGTTTTCTGTATGGAGGAAAAGATGGAGAAAGCTAGAGATAAGGAGCTCTTGAGGGTCGAGAATCTAACCAAGATATTCGGATCTGGTAAGTCTCAGGTAAAGGCGGTAGATAATGTATCTTTTTCTATCAAAGAGGGTGAAATAGTTACCCTTCTGGGTGAGAGTGGCAGTGGTAAGACTACGACCGCCAGGTTAATCCTGAAGCTATTGCCCCCTACAAGTGGCAGGATAATATTCAGAGATAGAGACATCACTCATCTATCTTCACGAAAGGAGTTAGTAAATTACTGGAGAGAGGTTCAGGCAATATTTCAGGACCCATTCTCTTCATTCAATATATTCTATTCTATTAGAAGGGTCCTGAATAATGCCTTCAGGCTTGTCTCAGACTCCATATCTAATGAGGAAAAAGAGAGGATAATAAGGGAGTCTCTGTTAAATGTTGGATTGAATCCCGATGAAGTTTTGAATAAGCGACCTTATGAGTTAAGTGGTGGACAGAAACAGAGAATAATGCTAGCCAGGGTCCTGGTTATAAGACCAAAACTTCTTATTGCTGATGAACCGACATCTATGATAGATGCATCATCCAGGGCAGGCATACTGAATCTACTTCTTGATCTCAGGAAAACTTATGGAATGTCTATAATGTTTATCACCCACGATATAGGACTAGCTTATTACACCAGCGATAGGCTCTTTATAATGAACAATGGAAGGATAGTAGAATCGGGAGACGCAGAAGAGATAATATCCAACCCCAAGGACCCTTATACGAAAAAACTTCTGGAGGATGTTCCAGTAATTCACAGAAAGTGGGAGCTGTAGCCTCCCGCTTTCTTCTATCAGACTATTCAAATAATTCCTTCGTAGACTTTTTCCACCTTTCCAGAAAGGTGCAGGTCTTTTTTATCCTTCCATTCTACGTATAGAGTTCCACCCTTGGAAGTTACATTATAACTGGTTTTCTTATCATCTTTTAATACCTTAGCCACCACTGCCGCACAGGCTCCTGTGCCACATCCCAAAGTCTCTCCAACACCTCTTTCCCATATCCTTATCTTTAACTCATCCGGACATTCTTCAGTCACCCATATTACGCTAGTCCTACATTGAAAGAGGGAATGATTTTCTATGAGTGGGCTATACCTTTCAAATACATCGTCAGAGAGGTCCCCATAGAATATCACCGAATGTGGAGTCCCTGTTGAGAGTATCGTGGCATTAAATATCTTATCCTTGACTACAAGAGGATAATCCACTATCGGAGAGAAACCCAGAGGTACCGGTATATCTTCTGATTTCAGCGAGGGCTCTCCAAGATTTGCCTTCACAATCCAGTCTCTTCTATCAATAATCTCTACCTCTTTTATACCAGCAATAGTCTCCACCCTAAAGAGAGCTTTATTCACATCTTTAAGTTCAGCAAATACTCTGGCTGAGCATCTCAATCCATTCGCACACATATCTTCTGTCCCATCCGGATTAAACATACGCATTCTGTAGTCAGCTGTATTGGAGGGTAAGATGATGATTAAACCGTCGGCACCAATACCAAAGTTTCTATCAGTTAACTTCTTACTGAGAGAACTCCAATCAGGCTCATCTTTATCCCAGTAAATAACAACAAAATCATTTCCTACTGAATGCATCTTTGTAAATTGTAATCCTTGCATCTTTCCCCCTCCGTATATATCTTAAGATTCTCCGCTATACTTTTAAACCACTTTCTGCTGGGATCCATAGCTATAAACCACCAGGCTGATGGCCTGCAGTTCGTATAGGGAAGATTCTCTTTGACCAGATAAGAATATCTGAGAATTTCTGCCTTTGCCCTCTCAGATTCTATCTCTAATGCCCTTAACTCTTCTCTTAATCTCTTTATCTCCTCAGATTTTTCCATCTTCCACGTATCATCCCTGAGTCTTCTCAGTTGTTCCCTTATGGTTCTCCTCTCAATAGGATCTTTTATCTCCCTAAGTCTTTCCTTCATCTCTCTTACTATCTGCCAGTTCTTCTCTATCGGTTCTCTTCTAGATATTATCTCTTGCTTTAACTGGTTATAAAGAGACAGTCTTTCCTCCCACTCTTTTCCCCTTATCTCACTCAGGAACTTCATAATCTCCCTAGGCTTTCTCATATTTGCCAATTTATATATAAAGTGGTTCTGTTCCTCCACAACATCTCTCCATCTATCCTTGAATTCTCTAGGATCAATCCTCTCTTTCCCAAATGCTATCCTCATATAATCGGGGAGGACTATCTCTCCATCTATTCTGTCTATCAAATCCCACGTATGATATCTGAGCCTGAGGATCGGATAGAGTCTCATATCTATGCCCTCTTTTTCCAATAATTCTTCCATCTTGAAGGTGAGGTTATAGTATAGAGATCCTCTTTCATTAAATACCAGTATGAACTCACTCCTTATCATAGACAATAAGACTACAGCCTTACCTACAATAGCAGAGTCCTTCCCAAAGTTTCTCTCAATAACTTCTGCCAGGTCCTTAAGAGTTGTGAGAGGACTATCTAAAGGGACCCTTATCTCCTCCTCCCCTTCTACTATAAGTGCCCTAGGCTGTATGCATATAGTCCCCCTCTCCCTTCCGGGTATTACCAGATCAAATGGTATAGCTCCATAGGCAAAATGATCCAGGGTATATATGCCGGAGTCTTTTACAACAGCGTTATAACAATTCTTATAGATGCTGCTTGTGGAAGGATTCAAGAAACCTTCTATGATGGAAAATCTTGGTAGATGATACGTCTCTGTATTAAACTTGAATAGCTCTAGGGATGATGTCAATGGAATATCCTGGGGGACATATCCGATAAGCTCCCTCCAGAACCACTTATATAGCTCTTTAAATAACTCTGTAACTGTGGCAGATCTGTTCTTATCTGCATAATCTACTATAAATTCTCTGATCCTATCGCAGAAATCTCTTATACAACCTTTCTCTCCTATGAGGTCTTTAGCCCCACATGTCCCCCACTCTATAATCTCGAGAAGTCTTTCCAAGACATCCTGAAGCCTTACATCGCAGGCTACTATAGACCTGGTTCCACTCTTTACTAATGCCATCCATCCCCAGCATGAGGTAATTTCATCGAGGAATTCATTCTTCCTGTCCTCTGGCGCTATATTATCTAAAGGTACATTACATCTTCTAAAGAACTGAAGGGTTGGATGATTCTCACTTCCAAATGGTCTAGATATCTCTACGGTAGAAGCCCAAAGGTCCCTGGTAGAATTATCGTTATGAGATATCAATATATATTCATCTCTATCTGAAGCTATTGGAGACTTGGCAAAATAATCCGTATTATGCACCCCAAATATAAATACAGCCTCAGGGTATAGTCTGTCCAGCCAGTATTTCAATGCTATCTTTGTCGGTTCATCCCAGAATACAGTCTGTCCTAGGGCAAGGAGAGGAACCCCAAAATACCTTTCTCTTATCCTTTTTATGACCTCTTCTGTCATCAGTTATTACTCCCTTACATAGATTCTTTTTGAGTTAGCTCTATCATCTTCCTTATGTAATCTTCGAGATGTTTGGGTAAGCCAAGGATTTTTACATCCATAAAGCCCTGAGTTATAAGAGATACCGCCTCATCTTTTGAGAGACCTCTTGTCATTAAGTACTCTATCTCTTCTTCCGCTATAGGCCCTATTGCTGCCTCATGGGAGAGTATGCTCTTTGGACTCCTATCTGCAATTAACTCTGGTATGGCATACATCATCCCTTCGTTAGAGAAGAGTATCCCCCTGCAATCCAGGTGCGCCTTACTCTCATCGTTCTGTGCTACTAGGGTGCCTCTTGCATATATCCTGGATCTATCGGCAACTATAGCCCTGGAAATAGCCTCTCCTGAGGAGTTTCTTCCCCTTAAGATAATACGAGAACCGATATCTATATTGGAATCTTTCAATCCATAGATTAGAGAATTGAATACTGCCTTCGAGTTCTCCCCTTCTAATATCGCTGTAGGAAATGATTGAATAGACCTGACAGGCTTTAACAATACATAGTTGCTTACATATATCCCATCGTCCTCGACTATGATTCCAGTCCTTGGTCTCACGTGAAAACCTTCCGCCCAGTTGTGTATCATAGTGAAGACAAGTTTTGCTCCCTTCTTTACGTAGAACTCGCTTATCCCTATATGGAGCCCCTCCTTTACCCTTGGCGCAATAGAACATCCTGTAATCACCTGGGCAGAGGCTCCTTCTTCGACTATAATAATATTGTGCACATTCTGTGCCTTGGCATTCTCTTCTAGTAACAGACAAGCCTGTATGGCTCTATCGACCTTTTGCCCTGGAAATATTCTGATAAAATATCCGTGGACTGGATATAACTCGGCATATGCAGTATATTTGTCCTGATCTACCCTTACAGCCTTCCACCAGTACTCCTCTAACTCCGGATATTTCTCCAGGGCATCGTTTATACTCATAATCTCCAGCTGTCCTTTATAGGCGGCTTGTATCTTCTGATATATGACGCTATGGTCTAACTGGACAAAACTACCTGCCCTATCCCTCTCTGTTATATCTATTCCGGAAGAGACAGCCACATTTTGTATCTCTGGAGGGAGCTTTGAGAGGTCCTCAATCCCTTTTCTCTCTTCTGGCTCTTCGAATATAGACAGGTCTATGTCCTCTCCATAAGGTGCCTTTTTATCTCTGGCAGATTCTGCTAATCTTCTCAATTCTTCTCTCTTTGAAATGCTTATTACAGACATTCTACACACCTTCCGTAGCCATATTTTTTTACCTCTTCAAAAAGGTCTCTAGGTGCTCCATGGCATATAATCTTTCCATCCATAATCACGTGCCCCTTATCTGCATTTACATACTCCAGTATGTGACCTGTGTGTGTTACTATGATGCCCGAGCTTTTTCTCTCTCTGATCTTATCCTCTTTACCCAAAAGTACATTTATTACCCCTCCTATAAGGGCAATATTATCAAGGTCTACTCCAGACTCTGGTTCATCCAAAAGGACAAGTTCAGGCTTCTGACATAATAGCTGGAACAATTCTGAACGTTTCAATTCTCCACCAGAAAACCCATAATTTAGATCTCTGTCAAGATGGCTTACGAGATTAAGCATCTCTGCATAGTCTCTTATCTTATCTCCATCTTTTCCGTCTTTCAGGGTAATTTCTCCAATCTGATAAAGCTTCACCCCTCTAATGCTTGGAGGCTTCTGAAACATTATTCCAATGCCCAGCTTAGCCCTTTCATTTGGGGGTAGACTCGTTATATCCATCCCTTTGAAATATATCTTGCCTCTAGTTATCCTGTATCTTGGTAAACCCATAATGCTCATCAAAAGGGTGGTCTTTCCTCCACCGTTTGGCCCTAATAGTATATGGGTCTCTCCATCTTTGATCTCCAGGTTTATCCCTTTTAATATAGGAGAACCTCCTACCTCAACGTAAAGGTCTTCTATTAAAAGCATCTTCTCATCTCCTTAGTAACTTTATAAAGATTCTTAATTAATTATATCATATAATGGAACTTCTCTCTCAAAATAGTTTTGAAAATTCTACCCATAGACGATTAATAGAGCTATAATATAATCAGTAAAAATAGATTGTACGGAGGGATTTTAATAGTGAAGACTAGAAGACAGCTCTTCCTTACCCAGATGGCTTATGCCAGAATGGGGGTTGTGACAGAGGAGATGGAGACGGTAGCAAAAGACGAAGGGTTGGATCCTAATTTAGTTAGGAGAGAAGTAGCAATAGGTAGACTGGTCATACCTGCCAATGTAAACCATAAGAATCTCCATCCTATAGGAATTGGGATATCGGTAAGATGTAAGGTCAATGCAAATATAGGGAGTTCTCCTGTGGAAGCTGATGAAGAGGTTGAGCTTGAAAAGTTAGAGACTGCTATAAAATACGGCGCAGATACTGTAATGGACTTGAGCACCGGTGGAGATCTAAACAGGATAAGGGAGAGGATTATAGAAAAGAGTACCGTTCCTGTGGGGACTGTACCTGTATATCAACTGGCTAAGGAGTTTGAAGATGTAAGAGATATAAGAGAGAGTGACTTTATAGATGTTGTTGAGCTCCATGCTAGGCAGGGGGTTGACTTTATGACCATCCATGCAGGTATACTCAGAGAACATCTTCCTCTGGTAGAGAAAAGGGTGATGGGTATAGTAAGTAGGGGAGGAAGTATACTTGCCTGCTGGATGGCTTATCATAATAAGCAGAATCCTTACTTCGAGAGGTTCGATGATATTCTTGATATAGCCAGGAAATATGATGTTACTCTGAGTCTTGGAGACGGATTAAGACCTGGATGTCTTGCAGATGCAAACGACTCTGCCCAGTTCTCAGAATTAGAAGTCCTAGGGGAGCTTACCACAAGGGCATGGCAGAAGAATGTACAGGTCATAATAGAGGGACCTGGCCATATCCCTATAGATAAGGTTGTAATGAATGTGGAAAAGGCAAGGAAGATATGCAGGGAGGCTCCGTTCTATGTCCTTGGTCCTATAGTAACCGATATAGCTCCTGGCTATGACCATATAACCTCTGCAATAGGCGCTGCAATAGCTGGCTGGGCTGGAGCGTCTTTCATATGTTATGTTACACCATCCGAACACCTTGGGCTTCCAACCGTAGAGGATGTCAGGGTAGGCGTTATATCTGCCAGGATAGCTGCCCATATAGCAGATATGGCTAGAGGAATCAAGGGGGCGAGAGAATGGGATGACGAGATGTCCAGAGCCAGATTTGCCTTCGATTGGGAGAAGCAGTTTAAATTAGCCATAGACCCAGACAGAGCCAGAGAGATCTATACAAGATCTCTTCCGGAAGAGGCTTATAAGACCAGCGAATTCTGTTCTATGTGTGGGGCAAAGTTCTGTGCTATAAGATTGACAAAGAAAGCCTTGGCGTATGATAAGAGAGAACGTTCAGAAGATACTGAATGAGCTACCCCGAGGGGTAGATCTTGTAGCGGTTATAAAGGGGAGGTCCACCGAAGATATACTGAGTGCTATAGAAGGTGGAGTAAAGGTCCTAGGAGTAAATTATATAAAAGATTTAAGGAGTCTATTCCCAGTAATTGACAGAAAGGTCAGCTGGCATTATATAGGAATAGCAAAAGTAGAAAAACATGACCTCCTGAGGAAAAGATATCTGGAGATTTTCGATATGATAGAGACCGTGGACTCAATAGATCTGGCCAAAGAGCTGGATAAAAGATGTGCCAGTATAGAAAAGGTGATGCCCATACTTATTGAGGTAAACATAGGAAGGGAACCGCAAAAGTCTGGTGTTGACCCAGATGATGTGGCAGATGTTATAAGAGAGGTCTCACCTCTTAAGTGCATAAAGGTTATGGGGCTGATGACGATGGGACCATTAATTGATAATCCTGAAAGACTAAGACCTTACTTCAGAGAGATGAAGCAACTGTTCGATTATATAAGGGACCTCCAGATACCAAACACAGAGATAAGGTATCTCTCTATGGGTATGAGTAACTCTTACAAGGTTGCTATAGAAGAGGGGGCAAATATCGTAAGGATAGGCACCAGGCTATTCGAAGGTTAAACTCTAGTCCACAAAAAACTTCAGGATGGAGGAGGAATAAAAGAATAGTGGGATTATTAGTTTTATTTTCTACCAGTTTTCTAGTGGGTTTTTCTGGTGCTTCTGCACCAGGTCCATTAATGACATTGGTTTTGGCACAGAGCAGTATTGGAGGATGGAGGAAATCTATAGAGATTGTCTCGGGCCATGCAATCTTAGAGGCGGTTCTAATCACCTTACTCCTTCTTGGTTTCCAGACTTTTCTTGAAACCCCTATATTCCTCAGGATTTTTAGTTTTATAGGGAGCTTATTCCTGATCTACTCTGGAATAACACTGTTTTTTGATATTATCAAAGATAGAGTCTCCCTCTTTCAAGGTTCCGATGATCCTCCCAGAAGCAAGGCATACTCATTTAATCCATCTTTGATCCTTGCAGGGGCTTTAACATCTCTAGCCAATCCATACTGGCTTCTCTGGTGGCTTACCGTTGGGGTCTCATTTATAGCTCAGGCTAAAAACTACCTGATTATAGGTATTCTGACTTTTTATATAGGACACATACTATCTGACTATGTCTGGTATCTCTTTATAGGATTTTTAGGTGAAGGTCTATCTCTTCCATTCTGGAGGAGGGTCTATAGATATATACTTATCATTGCTAGCTTCTTTCTAACGGGCTTTGGGGTATACTTCCTGAGATATGCCATTTCAGGTAAGACATAACTAACTCTTCTGTGATAAAATATTCTTATTCAAAATAAAATTCACAGGAGGTGTGTATGGCACTTTTACAGGTCAATTTTTTATCCAAGTATCTGATGATGGATACGCAGGTAACGGTCATTATACCCACGCTGACGGGAAAGGATCTGCAGAATCCTCTAGATGCTGTATATAGCAGAGAAAAGAGGTTTCCAACGCTCTATCTCCTCCACGGTTTCTTGGGTGATCATACCAACTGGCTCAGGTATACCTCTATAGAGAGATATGCTAACGAAAAGGGGATCGCTGTAGTTATGCCATCAGCATATAACAGCTTCTATACCGATATGGCTTATGGGGTAAAATGCTGGTCATATATCTCTGAGGAACTGCCTCTGGTTATGAGGTCTCTGTTTCCCCTTTCAGATAAGAGAGAAGAGAACTTTGTAGCCGGATTATCTATGGGCGGTTACGGTGCTATGAAGTGGGCATTAAGGAGACCAGACTTCTTCAGCGCAGGGGCAAGTCTCTCTGGTGCACTTGATATTGTTGAGATCGTAGAATCTGCAGACAGCATATCAAAACCATTCCATATAAGCCTCTTTGGAGATCTGACAAAGGTAAAAGGCAGCGAAAACGACCTGTTCTACCTGGCTGAAAGTCTCAAAGAAAAGGGGTTACCTGTGCCCAAGATATACATAGCCTGTGGGACTGAAGACCGTCTCTATCCCGCAAATATAAGGTTTAAAGAACACCTGCAGAAATTAGGTTATGAGGTAACTTATGAAGAAGGACCTGGAGGACACGACTGGAGTTTCTGGGACAGGTATATAAAGAAGGTCTTAGACTGGATATTCCCATATTAAAAGGCTACCTAGGATAGTTAAGATAAACAAGATGCGAGTCCAATATGAAGGACTCGCATCTTTCTTTTTACTCCTTGTATCGAAAACACTCCAGGCAAACGATCTTACCGTCCTGGATTCTCCCCTTTGTCTCCATAAAGGACTCTCCACATACCTCACATTGCAGACTGTTAAAGATTCTTGCCCTCTCCGGCTCTTCTATTTCTATCCACCTTATGTCTGCTACCTCTTCTTCTTTAGCATTTAAAAGGTACTCTATTCTTTCCTGCCTTATCTCATTGTATCTTTTTCTTTCCTCTTCGGTAGCGGTCTTCTCAAAGACTCTTTTTCTCAATTCCCTCTCTTCATCATTTCTTGGTAGAGGCTTTATGTATATCCTCAATGCTTTCTCATAGCCCCTTTTTATAAAGATAAATACCTGCTTACCGTAGTTTCTTATAATAAGATTACCCTTACCTATAGAACAACCAGTGATTACCTGTACTGCATCCACTCCACAGGCATCATTTTCTACAATTGCTACTACCTCCTCATCCTGTGATCTGTTTATATTTAATTTCTCCATAGCAATTACACTTGCCCTAACACCATATGCAAGTCCTGGACAACTATGCCCATGAAATTTAACAGATTCTTCCCAAAGTTCCTTCATATTCATAGATACCGCCTCCTATCTCTAGTTCTTTATACTCTTCCAAGATACCATCATTAAGAATCAGTATCCTATCACTCACTTTCTTTGCTAAATCTACATTATGGAGTATAAATATCACTGAAAGTCCTAAATTTTCCTGAAGGTCTAAAAGCAATCTCATTATCTTCGCCTGGATACTCACGTCTAAGAATGCAGTAACCTCATCAGCTATGAGTATTTTGGGCCTTACTACTATAGCCCTGGCAATGGCTATCCTCTGGAGTTCTCCACCACTGAGTTGATATGGATAGAGACCAAGAAATTCTTCATCATCCGGAAGCTGTACACTTTTAAGGGCAGTCTTTACCACATTTATATAAGAATTCTTACTCCCTATCTTCTGGATCTGTAGGGGCTCTGATACTATATCATATACATTGAACCTCGGATTTATACTTTCAAACGGGTCCTGAAA
>CAZZLK010000083.1:0-33513 GCA_964655195.1 uncultured bacterium | reverse complement strand
GGGATCTACTCCCTCGGCTAAAAGTTCCTTGATCAGGCCTATCCTTAGACCCTTGACATCTCCTTTAAGAGGAGAGTATCTATAGGGCTCTATATCAAGCGAGGTAGAATCATTAGGATCATAACCATTTATAAAACTGTATAGTAGAGCACAATCAGTTACATCCTTTGTAATTGGACCTATCTGATCCAAAGAGGAGGCAAAAGCCACCAGACCATACCTAGAGACAGTGCCATATGTCGGTTTTAAACCAACCACTCCACAGAAAGAAGCAGGTTGTCTTATAGAACCACCGGTATCAGAACCTAATGCCCATATGGCTGAACCTATGGCTACACTTGCAGCAGAACCTCCACTAGAACCACCTGGAACTCTCTCTATATCCCAGGGATTTCTAGTGGGACCAAAGGCGGAATTCTCAGTAGAAGATCCCATAGCAAACTCGTCCAAGTTAGTCTTACCTATAATGTTGAAAGCCTTTTTGTTTAACCTCTCTATAACAGTAGCATTATAGGGAGCTATGAAGTTCGATAATATCTTAGAAGCACAGGTATTTGGTAAACCCTTTACCAGTATATTGTCTTTAATAGCGATAGGAATCGCCGAATACGGCTCATTATCCCTTACCGAGTTAATAACATCTTCCGGGTCTCTAACAGTCAGATAAGCCTTTATTATAGGCTCGTATCTTTCTATCCTTTCTATACAGCTCTTTACGATATCCTGAGGGGATACCTCTTTTTTAGAAATAAGATCCAAAAGTTCATGGGCAGTAAGATCAGCTAGATCCATCCTACTCTTCACCCCCTAATATAGGAGGTATAACAAAAAAACCACCCTCTTTTAAAGGCGCATTACTCAAGGCTTCTTCTTGAGAGAAGTTTTCTCTCGGGACATCCTCTCTCAATACATTGGTTACTGGAAGTACATGGTACATAGGCAAAACATTAGAGGTATCTATCTCGTCTAATCTGGCAGCATAATTCAGTACATCATTTAACTGTCTTCTGTACATCTCTCTTTCCTTATCTGTAAGCCTCAATCTTGCTAATCTTTCTATATGAATGACTTCTTCTACAGAGAGCATCTCACGGCCTCCTTTTCTTTCACATCTTGGTAGCGACTATAGCTACCAGATAAGCACAGGGAACTATTAACAGTTGAGCCAACAAAGTCCCCATCAGCCTTGCTATTGTAAGTACTATAACTATATTCCTCACGTCCCTCTGCGGTCTCACCTGTCTCAAAGCCTGATCCGTTATAACTGCTACCGAAGGGTCAACAAAGACCATAAATAACACAGTGGCTATACCATTTATTATACCAGAAAGTTGACTCGCTGTAACTCGATATTGGGGTACTATAGCCCCTGCATATAGAGAACTCAAAACCCCTATGGTATAAAATCCAGTAATAAGTAACTGAAAGAAGAAGAATTTCTTGGGAATATTTTTGAAGATATCTCTTCCAATGATCTCTTTGCTAGGGACAACAAAGTCTTCAAGAGAGTTAACAAAACTTCTGGGTCTAAGTATTTTAAAGAGTAACCTCAAAATAGACCCTTCCTTCTCAAAGACTATAATGAGTTTACCAAAGGTATTTATAAAGGTTGGCATAAGAAGCATTCCTGCTACAGTTCCAAGTGTACTTGAGAGTATTATAAGCCTAAAGTTGATCAGAAGAGGTGAGCTTTGATGATTCTTTATAGCCAGGTCAACCATCTTACCAACCATAGGAGCCTGAAGTAGATTTGCTGTTCTTGAGATAAGGACTAATATATTAAAAAGGCTCGCAGCTGTGACTACCCTGCCAACCTTTACTCCTACCCACCTTACAGACAGGGAAAGCGTATCAGTCATATGTATTATTCCTACCAGTATACAGGCAGAAATAAGTCTATTCAAACTTGCCTCCTTAACCTTTCTATCAGATTCCTTATGTCTTCTGGAAGAGGAGAATGGAAGTCCAATGGTTCTTCTGTCAATGGATGAAGAAATGATAGCCTTGAGGAGTGTAACGCCTGTCTCTTTATTAATTCTTCTTTCTCCGGTATACCATACACTTTATCTCCAACCACAGGATGGCCAATATAAGCGAGATGAACCCTTATCTGATGTGTCCTACCCGTTTCTATCCTGATCTTTACTATAGAGTAATCTCCAATAACCTCTAACGCTTCATAATGAGAGACGGCTACTCTTCCCGCAGGTAGCACTTTCATCTTAGTCCTATCCGTCGGAGATCTCCCTATAGGAACATTTATAGTTCCAGACTTAACCTTCCCATGAACAACCGCTATATATTCCTTTATCATCCTTCTCTCTTGGATCTGCTTAACAAGGTTATTGTAACTCTGAAACGTTTTTGCTAGGACCATCAAGCCAGATGTATCTTTATCCAATCTATGAACCACCCCTGGTCTGACACTGTTTACCGGTGCCAATTCTGTCCTACTTATAAGTGCATGAATCAATGTGGGCCCCTTAACACTAGGAGCAGGGTGGACAGCTAAACCAGCCGGTTTATCGACCACTACAATACTCTCATCCTCATAGACTATATCTACAGGTAAATCACAGGGTTGAAGAATATTCTCGGTAAACCTTACCTCTTCGACCTTGATAACTGATTCTCCCCTGACTCTAAATCCTGGTCTGGTAACTATTCTGCCATCTACAGATACCTTTCCTGATTCTATTATCTCCTTAATCTTCTCTCTTGAGAGATCCGGAAACAACTCTTTTAGAACAAGGTCAAGCCTACCCTCTTTTCCACTCAATACTCTTTCCATACAGGATCACAGATATAACTATTATAGTTCCTAACATTCCCCACTGAGCTATGCTCAATCCGAGTATATATCTGGTATTATATCTAAAGAACTCCACTATAAATCTATAGATACAGTAGAGTATTATATAGGTTAAGAACCTCTTCCCAGGTTTATCATCCCAAGATCTTGTCACAAGAAATAGAAAGATAAAGAATGAGGCTATTGAGGCATATATCTGGGTAGGATATCTATATGCTCCCAACATATAGACACTCCACCAAGACTTTTCTGTAATCTTTCCGAAACAACAACCATTGAGAAAACACCCTATCCTACCAATAGAATAGCCTAAGGCTATATATGGAGAGAGTATATCTGCTATCCTCCAGAAAGAGAGTTTACGCCATCTCACAAAGAGTATAGTCCCAATAAGGGCAAATAGAAATGCTCCAGGCCAGGCTAACCCTCCTGATCTTAAAGAAAAGGCAAGGCTGATGTTATTCTTATACTCACTAAAGTTAGTAAGTACATAAACCACTCTTGCGCCAACCACACCAAGAATAATCAAAATAATGGTTAGATCTACTATATACTCTGGATTTATCCCCTTCTTTTCTGCCTCCCTCATAGCAAATAAAACACCTACAATGATACCCAGCATTACCATCAGACCCCAGGACCTTACAGTAAAGTTACCAAACTGAAAAAGTACTGGATGCATATTCTCCTCCCTTCTAAGAGAAAAATAGAATTACTGCCATACCTATAAGTATGGCTACATCTGATATATTAAATATGGGTGAATTAAGTACCTGAATGTAGTCAATAACATAACCCAGAAATATTCTATCCAGAAGATTACCCAGGATACCTGCTACTAAGATCCAAAATCCAATCAGGAAAAATGAACTCTTATAACCAATGTTTCTAAAGAGTCTGATTACAAATATAAGTGCTAGAATGGATACAAAAATAATAAGTCCCCTCTGAGAAGGAAGAAAACCAAAAGCAGCACCAGGATTCCTAACATGGGTCAGTCTCAATAGACCATTACCAACCTCTATATCATTAGAAGACAAATATGTAGCAGATAACTTCTTAAGAATTCTATCAAGTATTAGTATAACTATTCCTGTGACGATACCAGAGCTATTTCCTGACACTTTTTTCTTTTATAGATTTACACCTTACACACATTGTAGCGTAAGGGATAGCCTTTAACCTCTCTTCACCTATGGGCTTCTTACACACTTCGCATATACCGTAAGTTCCGTTCTCTATCCTTTTTAGTGCCGATTCTATCTGGTTTAAGATATCTTTGAGTATATTCTCGATAGTCAGGGTACTTTCATGATCATATACCACTGAGGCATACTCTGCCAGATGGTCATCAGAACTAGAAAGTTCTCCTATCAGTTCTATCTCGCTTTTGTTAGCAGAAAATTCTTTAATATTCTTCAGGTTGTGTTCTATTTCTCTTTTTTTCTCCAAGAGTAGTTCTTTAAAATATGTAAGGTCTATACTCATCTATCTTTCACCTTTTTCGATAATATTTTCTATAACTGATATACACCTCTTACAGAGATCTGGATATCTCTCATCTTTTCCGACATCAGGTGTATACATCCAGCAACGCTGACACTTATTATACTCAAGAGGAATGATCTCTACTCCTATCGAATCACTATTATCTCTTATCAGGACCTCCACCTCGGATACCAGAAGTAACTCGCTCAATTGACCGTTTAACTCAGATATGTAGGAATATGTTGTGGCAGGAACAAACAGCTTGAGTTTTGCCTCGAGACTATTTCCTATAACTTTATTCTGTCTTGCCTCATCCAACTTTTTATTTACCTCGTCTCTTACTGCAAAGAAGTGCTTCCACATCTCTATCTCTTCTGGATTAAGAGTAATGGGGAACCTATCTGGCCAATCCTCTAGATGAACACTCAATTCTTTCTGTCCAGGAAGGTGTTGCCATGCCTCCTCCGCAGTATGAACCATTATAGGAGCTAGCATCTTTAATACCCCTTTTAAGATACTGTAAAGTGTTGTCTGAGAAGATCTTCTCTTGGGTGATGTAGGAAGCTCAACATATAATCTATCCTTTATAACATCTAGATAAAAAGAGCTTAACTGGTTCACACAGAAGCTATGTACACTATGAAATACCATGTGAAATTCATATTCATCATATGCAGTCTTTACTCTATCTAGGAGTTCGTTCCATTCAGATAGAACCCATCTATCTAGGATATCGAGCTTGTCTAAAGGTACAATATCTTTCTCTGGATCAAAATCGTAAAGATTCCCCAACATAAATCTAATAGTATTCCTTATCTTTCTATAGGCTTCCACTATCTGGTTGAGAATATTTTTGGAGACCTTTATATCAGAACGAAAATCAGATGAAGCAACCCAAAGCCTCAAGACATCAGCACCTAAAGAACTTACAATCTCTTGGGGATCTATAACATTACCCAGACTCTTGGACATCTTCTTGCCTGACTCATCAACAACAAACCCATGAGTGAGAACCTTTCGATAAGGAGGAATCCCTTCTGTAGCAACAGAGAGCAATAATGATGTCTGGAACCAACCTCTATGCTGGTCGCTTCCTTCTAAGTACATATCTGCCGGGAAGGAAAGCTCTCTATTCCTCTTTAGGACACCGGCAAAACTAGAGCCAGAATCAAACCAGACATCCATTATGTCCTTCTCTTTTTCAAACTCTTTCGATCCGCATTTCGGACATACTGTTCCATTGGGGAGTAGTTCTTCTACCGAGTATCTGAACCAAGAATCTGATCCCTCTTTTTCAAATATCTTGGCTACATATTCAATAATCTCTGTATCCAGAAGTGGAGAATCACATCTCTTACAGTAAAAGATGGGTAAGGGGACTCCCCATATCCTCTGTCTGGAGATACACCAGTCTGGCCGTACTTCTAACATACCAACCATTCTATTCTTACTCCAAGGGGGAATCCATTCAACACTGTCAAGGCTTTTTAGTGCTACATCTCTGAAACTATTCACATCTATAAACCACTGTTCAGTTGCCCTGAATATTACAGGCTTTCTACATCTCCAGCAGTGAGGATAATCATGGTTGACAGTACCACTGTATAGAAGCTTACCGTTCTCCTCCAAATACGATATAATAATTCTATTTGCTTCCACAACATTTATACCTTTAAGCCCAAGCGTCTCTGTAGTAAATCTACCAAATTCATCGATAGGTGAAAGGACCGGAAGGTTATATTTTAGTCCAACCTCATAGTCTTCTGGGCCATGACCAGGTGCTGTATGAACTGCACCTGTTCCTTCTTCAGTTGATACATGGTCTCCTAGGACAAGAGGGACTTCTCTCTCTTCAAATGGATGCTGTGCCTTGTATCCCTCCAGGTCTTTTCCAAGAAATTCTCCAAGTAAGGTTATATCTTTCCACCCTATAAGTTCTTTAACAGCAGAAAGCCTTTCTTCTACAACAATAAATCTCTTCTGATCAGCCTCTACAAGTAGATATTTTGCATTTGGATTCAGAGCTATTGCAGTATTTCCAGGAAGAGTCCATGGAGTAGTTGTCCATATTGGTACATAGATGGGATCTTTGTCTCTCAGCGTATCGGCAGACCGTCCATCTAATATTAACTTGAATGAGACTATTATAGATGGAGATGTAATCTCTTTATACTCTATCTCAGCTTCTGCCAGAGAGGTCTCACAGTGGTAACACCAATAGACTGGCTTTAATGCTCTATATACTAGATTTCTTTTTACCAGCTCTTTGAAGACTCTTATCTGTGAAGCCTCATAATTTGGATCAAATGTCACATAAGGATTATCCCAGTCACCTAATACACCTAACCTTTTAAACTCTTCACGCTGTCTGTCTATATACTTAGCAGCAAAATTCTTACACTCCCTCCTCCACTCGAGAGGGTCTATGGTTCTTCTATCTCTTTTGGTTATCTTAGCCACCTGCTGTTCTGTTGGAAGTCCGTGAGTATCCCAACCTGGGACATAAGGAGCATCTTCTCCTAGCATAGTATGATATCTCACAATAGTATCCTTCATTATCTTATTGAGAGCCTGCCCCAGATGGATGTCCCCATTTGCATATGGGGGACCATCATGGAGTATAAATTTAGGTTTTCCTGCCCTTTTCCCCCTTATTAGCCTGTAAAGATCAATCTCACCCCAATATTTCTGTATCTCCCTTTCCTTTTCAGGGAGATTAGCCTTCATAGCAAAGTTTGTTTTTGGTAAGTTTAGAGTTTTACTGTAATCCATTCTACGCCTCCTAAAAATCTTGCAAAAGATTATATCACGATAGGGTGTCTAATACAAGGGAATACAAATAAGAAGAATCTTTAGTATAATAAAATTAACATCCATCCCTAGGAGGTGTCAATTAGATGTGGTGTATAAAATGTAAAGGTCCTGCCTCTATCTATATAAGAAGACACAACTCGGCATTCTGTAATGAACATTTCCTAGAGTATGTAAGAAGACAGGTAGAAAGAGCTATAGAACAGTACAGGATGTTTACTAAAGAGGAAAGAATATTAGTGGCTGTGTCTGGCGGAAAAGATAGTCTTGCGCTTTGGGATATCTTGCTGGATCTTGGGTACAATGTAGATGGGATTCATATAGACATAGGGATAGGAGAATATTCGTCCGTCTCAAAAGAGAAAATAAAGATCTTTGCATCTCAAAGAAATGCAAATTATTATGAAGTTTCTTTAAGGAATATCTATCAGACTGGCATTACCTATATAGCTAGGAAGAATGATCGCCCTTACTGTTCTACCTGTGGTGTTATAAAGAGATATATTATGAATCTATTCACAGTTTCTAAGAATTACAGTGTGATAGTAACAGGTCATAATCTGGACGATGAATCCGGTGCTTTATTGGGTAATATCCTACATTGGCAGATAGAGTATCTGAAATCGCAGTATCCTGTAATGCCAGAAGAGTCTGGCTTCTCTCGTAAAGCCAAACCTCTGTCTAGATTGACCGATGAGGAGACTACTATATACTGTAAGACAAAAGGGATAGATTATGTAAGGGAGAGATGTCCACTATCAAAGAAGGCACAATCTATTGTTTATAAAGAGATACTCAATCAGCTCGAAACTATATCTCCTGGGACTAAGGCGCAGTTCTATTTTGGCTTTCTAGAAAAGGGAAAGAGATATTTTCTAGGAGCGCCGGATACATTACCTGTATCAAGCTGTAGAATCTGCGGACAACCAACAACTGAAGAGATATGTGGATTTTGCAGACAGATGAAAAAGGCAGACTTGGATCCTTTACTACTGAAAGATGCTATAGAAAGGATTTAAAGTCCTGCCAGACTTCTTTTTACTTTATAGAAGGTCCTTCACCTTCAATTCCCTCCATATGATCTCTGCTATATCTGGGTCCTTAAAGAATGCAGTACCAATCTGAACCGCATTTACCCCAAGATTCATATAATCCAGTACATCGGAAGCAGAAAACACTCCTCCGGAAGCCATTATAGGTATACTAACCCTATCTCTTATCTCCCTAAGAAGTCTTATATAAATAGGCTTTATAGCTGGTCCAGAAAGTCCCCCATTAATAGTCCTACAGGCAGGGAGCGTATTAAAGAGGGTTAAGCCATCAGCGCCTCCATCTACAGCTGACCTTATGTAGGGTAGAGGGTTATCTTTTGGTGCAAGCTTTACAAAGATAGGACCTTTATAGACCTTCCTTATGGTGCTTGTTGCTTCGAAGATGCTATCAGGGCTATTTGACCAGTTTTCACCCTTTACATTTGGGCAGGAGAGATTTAACTCTATACCAGCAATATAGTCCAGATCATTTATGACCTCCCCTAACTTTCTGATCTCTTCTAAAGTACTACCTGCTATACTAGCCATTACAGGAATATCAAGAGACCTGTATAAAGATTCCAATTTTAGCCACTCATAGAGACCTTCATTCTCAAGCCCTATAGAATTTATAAGTCCCCCTACAGTCTCTTCTATCCTAGGAGGAGGATTCCCTATCTTACGGTTTAGAGTGACAGTCTTGGGGATAAATAGTCCTAAACCTTTGGTGGAAAATATCTCAAAAAATTCTTTCCCCCAGCCAAGGGGGCCCGAACCTGCCACTAGAGGTGTCCTCAGTTTTATACCACAAAGGTCCCAGCTCATTAAAAAATCTCCCTCAGATCGAATACCGGTCCGTCCTTGCAGACCCTTTTATATTCTCCCTGGGTGGTCTTTACAACACATCCTCTGCAGGCTCCAAAACCACAGGCTATTCTGGTTTCAAGGGATATCTCCACCGGGATGTTCGTCTTTATGTTCTTGAACATCTCTATAGGGCCACATGCGTATATCCTTGCATAGTTATTGCCTATGTATTGGGTAACTAATCCTTTTTCCCCGAGAGAACCATCTTCAGTAACAATCTCTACCCTTCCTATATTGGCATATCTAGAAAGTATGTCCTTATCAAAAAAGCTACCTGTTTGTGCCCCAAATAAGAAATTTACCTCTCCTTTAAGACTCTTACCCAAATAATATAGTGGCACTATACCACTTCCACCGCCAACCAGTAGACATTTCCCCTCGGTAAGAGAAAACCCATTCCCCAGGGGACCAAAGATATTCAGACTGTACCCAACCTTTCTATCAGATAACCACGCTGTACCTTTACCAACCACCCTGTAGAGGAAACTCAACCTGTTTTCTTCTATATCAAATATACTAAAGGCTCTTCTAAGAACTACATCTTCTCTATCTATCCTTATAAGGAAGAATTGTCCTGCTCTGGCAGTTATAACCTCATCCAGAGATAAAGTAAGAAGAAACAGTCCCCCTACGGGTCTATTCTCCAGTATCTCACAATTATATATCCTTGGCGTATACAATCTTTCCATCGACCATCGTCAGAATAGGAAAGCCGTATAATTCAAATCCATCATACGGAGAATTCTTTCCCTTAGATATAAAGGACTTCACATCCACCTCTTCTCTATAATCTGGATTGAAGACTACAATATCTGCCTTATTCCCAACTGCCAGATCTCCAGCATCTAACCCTAAGAGTCTCGCGGGATTATATGAGAGTTTCTTTATCATCTCCAGTGTAGAAAGATGACCAGTCTTTACCAGAAATGTATAACAGAGCGGTAACATAATCTCTATACTAGAGATACCAAAGGGATCATTGAAAAGGTCTGACCCCAGAGTTTTTCTTGGAGCATGATCACTGGCGATCACGTCTACAGAACCATCAACTATACCCTCAATTAAGGCTAACCTATCCTCCTCTCTCCTAAGGGGAGGATTAACCTTAAGCCCTACCTTCTTTGTTAAGATTAGCTCATCAGTAAGTATAAAGTGGTGAGGAGAAACCTCACAGGTAACTTTTACCCCAGAGGATTTTGCATATCTTACAATGTCTAAAGAGTCCTTAAGAGACAGATGAGCTATGTGGATCCGGGTTTCTACCTCTCTAGCTATAAGGATATCCCTTGCAACTGCCAGAGTTTCAGCCAGCGGAGGAATACCCGGTAATCCTAGCTTTAAAGATACTACTCCTTCATTTATCACCCCATTTAGAGAGACCCTTTTGTCTTCACAGTGGGATATCGGAAGTAATCCATACATACCGGCAGTTTCCAAAACAGACCTCATAACAAGAGGGTCCTCTATCCAGTTACCATCATCAGAGACACCGACAATCCCTTCTGACTTCATTCTGTCGTAGGGGGCAAGGATCTTCCCTTCCCTTCCTATCGTCATAGCACCTATAGGGTGGACCTTTATCTTCCCGTATTTTTCTGCAGAAAGTACAACATACCTGACTATAGCTGGGTTATCAATACAGGGATTGGTATTTGGCATACAACAGGCTGTAGTTACACCACCTTTAGCACAGGCGATAGTACCGGTAGATATCCCTTCCTCTACCCCATCTGGATCCCTAAGATGCACGTGCATATCTACTATTCCTGGGATTACATAACAATTACTAACGTCTATAACTTCTGCATCTTCTTTAGGAATGTCCTCTGAGATCTGTCTTATTACTCCATCTTCAATAAGGATATCCCTCTCTCCTACAAAATTCTCTCCAGGTATAACTACTCTTCCATTCTTAATAAGCACCTTACTCATTTTACCTGTAAACTCCTCATCTCCTGGTCTATAATATGGTCTATCTCATTAACTGCATAGAAAATTTTTGTATAGATCTTTTCAAAGAGTTCTCTGTATAGTGAAGTTGAGCTCTTATCTGGCTCTATCACCATCTTTACCTTATATGTCCTGTTGACCACCTCATCTTCGTCCTTAAATAGACCAGCACCTAAAGCGCCCAAAAAGGCTGCTCCCATGGCGGTTCCCTCTGTAACCTGCGGGATCTCTATAACTTTATCTATTACGGTAGCCTTTATCTTTAGCCATGTGAGATTCTTAGTTCCTCCCCCTATACCTATAACCTTCTCTATAGGCTCAAACTCTTCCAGCGTATTAAAGGCTAATCTGGCTTCAAAAGAGAGACCCTCTAAAACACTCCTGGCAAAATCTCCAGGTGTATGCTCCCTTTTTAAACCCAAAAAGACACCTCTTGCCAGAGGGTCCCTCTTTGGTACACTGCTACCTAGGAAGTGTGGAACACAGAAAAGTCCGTTACTACCAATAGGAGCAGTTTCTGCCAGAGAAGAAAGGGCATCAAACAAATTTCTCTCTTTCTCTATGCTATTCAGTGAGCTCATAAGCCTAGCTGTCCACTCTATGAGACCACCAGAAAATGGTATAGCAACATGCATATAATACTTTCCCCTAGCTACATGTGCCCCCACTGTTATGTCTGCTCTCTCTCTGACCTCAAGATGCAGCGGAGGTGTCTCTGTACTTAACTGAAAACTCTCCGCTGTTCCCATCGAGTCAAGCCCTATACCCTTACGAAAACATCCATTTATAAAGGCTCCACACACATGATCATGGCCACCTACAACTACCACTGTATCCGATCTCACACCCAACTCATCTGGATTCTTTACCCTGCCAAGGAGGGTTCCACTTGGTACAGGCTTAGGAAGTATCTCTATTGGAATCTCTGCCTTCTCCAGTATGGTCTTTGACCACTGGAGGGTCTTTAAGTCAAAAGCCATTATTCTTGAAGCCTGAGAATAATCTGTAGCGATCTCTCCAGAGAGCATATAGGTGATAAAATCAGAGACAGGTAACCATACCTTAGCCTTTTCATATATGTCACGTTTGTACTGTTTCATCCATAAAATCTTGTTTATGCCGTATATAGGCTGAACTCTCAATCCAGTGATACTGTATATCGTCTGTGGGTCTATCCTTTGTAGAAGCCATTCCATCTGTTCTACCGTTCTCTCATCGTACCAGGCAATAGCCGGGAAAAGAATCTCTCCTTTTTCATCTATTGGGACCATAGACTCAGCTACGCTGGTAGCAGATATACTGGCAACATTACCTTCCACTTCGGCAGATACTTTCTTTATCGAATCTTTGATGATTCCCCATATCTTATCCGGAAGAAAGTAATGATACCTGCCTTCTACCAGAACTGGAGTAGGGGTAGAAATCGAAGAGACAATGTTACCATCTAAGTCAAATAATATCACCTTTATATTGGTTGTCCCAGCATCTATCCCTATACAGTATTCCATTAAACTCACCTCTCTTCTAATATTAAGGTAGAGTTTCTATCACAAACTCATGGTTAGTATACACACAGATATCGGCAGCTATAGAAAGGGCTTCCCTCAAAATCTCCTCACACGACAGGTTTGTATGCTTCAATAAGGCTCTAGCTGCAGCCAGGGCATAGTTACCACCTGACCCTATAGCTATAATACCATCGTCAGGCTCTATCACATCACCCGTTCCAGAGATAAGTAACAGATTGTTTATATCGGCAACTACAAGTAAGGCGTCTAACCTTCTTAAAGCCCTATCCAGTCTCCACTCCTTAGCCAGTTCTACCGCTGCCCGGGCGAGGTTTCCACCGTATTCGTTTAGCTTCCCTTCGAATCTGTCTAACAGGGCAATCCCATCGGCAGCTGAACCGGCAAAACCAACCAGTACCTTTCCATCTCTTATCTTCCTGACCTTTCTAGCTCTTTTCTTAATAATGGTCTGTCCAGCGGTAACCTGTCCATCTCCCCCCATAGCAACAGTCTCTCCCTTTTTTATAGCCAGTATCGTGGTATGCCTCATAATCTTACCACTCTCCTTTTATCCTGGAACCTCTCTCATCCTTCTCCACCTCAATTCTATAGGGGAATCTACTGGCAAGTTCTTTATTATGTGTTATCACCCCAATCATAATCCCGGAATTTTCTAGTTCGGCTAAAGCCGATACTATAGTATCCAGACCTGTATCATCCAAAGAGCCGAATCCTTCATCTATAAAGAGGCAGTCGACTGATTTTTTACCTCTAATCTCTTCTGCTATTGCTATAGCCAGAGCGATAGAAGCTAAAAAACTTTCCCCACCAGAAAGAGAATAAGTCTTACGCTTTTGAGTGGGATACCAGTTATCGTTCACTACTATATCGGCTGAATCATCAGAGGCTAGAGAGAAGGAGTACCTCCCCTGTGTGAGAAAACTTAACTGTACAGATGCCCTATCTATAATATTTTCCATAGCCTCTCTCATAAGGAACTCCGGAAACTTGTTCTCACTAAGGGCATCATCAACCACTCTATATAAGTTTAATTTCTTTTCCAATTCTTTCTTTTTTTCTGATAGAGACTCCGCTAATTCCAGATATTCTCTGGCACTCTTAAGCTGAGCCTCTAATGATCCAACCTCTCTAGATAACACTCCGATACGTTCCTCTATATTCTTCAAAGATGTAAGCTTTGAATTGTAAGAATCTTCCAAAAGTTTCAACCCTTCCGGCTTATCTGGATCTATCCCCAACCTTATAAGAGTCTCCCTAAGTTTTGATATCTGGTCCTTTAATAGATTCTGTCTTGCAATTAGTTCATTAAATTCTCTCTTTACCCCTTCAATATATACCTTATCTATCTTAAACTTCCCTAATTCTTCCAGTGCGATACCTACAGATTGGCAACGCGACTCTATATTCTCTTTTGTTTCATCTATCTCTTTCTTAAGAGACACTAGACGTTCTCTTATCTCCTTCGTCTCGGTATTAATCTGTTCTATCCTCGCCCTCCCACTTTCTATAGATACCTTATACCCTGAAATAGTCTTATTTGAAGAGTCTAAAAGGCGCTGGTACTTATCCTTTATATCCTGAGCCTCTTTCAAGAAGTTACGGGTAAGAAAATCTTTCCACTCGATACCAGTCTCAGAAACCTTTTCTAGGAGGTCTCTTTCCCTTTGATTCAATTCCTTCTCTTCCAGCTCTAACTGGGTCTTCAAAGAGATAATGGCTGTTTTTTCTTTCTCGTAAAGAGAACTTTTCTCTTTAAGCTGTGTAGCCTTTATCTCTTTCTCCTTCTCTAGACTATTCAATTGAATCTCTATATCTCTCCTCTCTTTTTCAATCGCTGAGTTTACAAACACTTCGTCAAGGACATAATCAGCTCCAAAGTGTCTTTCTAGGACTCTAAAAACAGAGGATCTTTTCTCCTCTCTTTCCTTTTCCAATCTCTTTATAATCTCACTGAGGATATTCATCTCTTCTGTTATATCCTGTAGTTTTGTCTTAGATATTGAAAAATCTCCAAAGGATTTCTGCCAGAGCTCTTTCTTCTCCTGATACTGTGTCAATAGTTCCTCCAGATTTTCAAATTCTCTAGATCTCTCTGGAAACTTCTCTATGGTATTCCCACAGATTGGACACTTATCACCTATAGAAAGAGAACCAATTATCTTCTGTAGATGAGAATCTTCTATGACCTTTTCCATTTCTTCTAACTTTCTTGAAAGACTGTTCATTGTTTTTTCTATAATCTCCACTGATGTCTCTAGCTCAGACTTATCATTCTCCAGTTTCTTTTTTCTTTCATAATAATCATTCAACTCTTTTTCTATAGACTTCAATGTCTTTATATCTTCTATTAAACCTTTGAGCTCTTCCCAGACTTTAGCCCTTTCACCCAATTTAGAGTTCAGTTGACTTATCTTTAGCTCGTAGTCTTCAATCTCCAGGTTGATAGTATCTATTTCACTGCCTATTAAAGAGAGATCCTCTTCCCTTTTTTCTATCTCCTCTCTCGTTCTGTCGATTCTCTTCCTATCAGCCTCCAAATTCCTAATAGCTTCGGCTATTGGTGTAAAGCCCAATAATTTTTCGGCATATTCGATATGTTCCAGATACTCTTTAGCCTTTTCCTCTTCAGTCTTCAACTCTCCAAGGGACTTCTCTATCTTATCCTCTATCTCTCTCTTTTCCTTCTCTAAAGAGTCCAATCTGGACTTCTTATCGTAAAAGTCTCTGATCATATTCCGAAGAGGTATAGCTTCAACCTGTAGCTGATAGATAGTTTCTAACCTATCAACTCTTTCTCTCTCAGCTCTAATAACGCCTAATCTGGATAAAATCTCCTGATAGTCCTTCTGGCTTGAAATAAGCTCAGTAAAGAGATTAATCGTCTCCTTTAATCTTTCAACATCCTTACCTGTCTCCTGGCGTTCTTTATCCAGATTCTTAAGTATCTCCTCCTTTATTTTTAGTTCCCTCTCTAGCCTTCTGATATAATCTTTACTATAATTCTTCAATTCTCCCTCCAGCCTATTTGATATAAGCTGGAGCTCTTTAGATATATCTCTGTATCTCTGACCGGCTATCTTCTTCATCTCTTTATAGATATCTAAGCCAAGAAGTCTCTGCAGGATCTGTCTTCTTTCTGAAAAAGCTTCGCTGCTGGAGGGTTTAAGAAACCTATCTATCTGATTCTGCGGGAGAATTACAGTCCTTGTAAAGGTCTCATAATCCATTCCCAAAAGACTCTCTATAAGAGAATTTACCTCTCTATTCCTCTTAACTCCAAGGGGTATAGGTTTGTCATCTATCAGTTCATATATATTTGCCTGCTGTGACTTTCCCCTAACTAACTCTCTCTTTACAAGGTATATCCTGTCTCCAACCTTGAACCTGAGTGATAGATAGAGTCTATTAGAATTGTGATTTATAACATCTTCTTCTGTATTTATCCTCCTGCCAGCATATCTCGGGATCTTACCATATAGAGCATATACTATCCCATCTAGTATGGAGGACTTTCCTGCACCATTAGGCCCGGAGATGCAGAATACATTGGCCCTTGTAAAATCTATAAATTGAGGAGCGCTATATGAGAGGAACCCTCCTAATTCAATGCTGAGAATCCTCATTTAAGGTCGCCTCTCTGTATAACTCTTCAAAGATTTTTATAACCTCTCCATCAACATTACCTTCCCTAAGAGATAGATAATGATAGAAAAGTTTCGACGGCTCTAAGGAGAAATCAACGTGGTGTGTATCTCTCTTGGACTCAGTCTGAAATATCGTCTCAACCTCAACACAGTTAGGAATAAGTTGCTTTACTCTGCTTACAGGATTCTTCTCCAAAACATCCATAAAAATCCTGGCTTTTATATATCCCTCAAAATCCTTTACCATCAAGGCGGTTGGTTCCAACTGGGAAAACTTAAATTCAAGTTCCATAAGCTCCTTACAGGGAATCTCTATCTGACTTACACAGGCAATCCCACCTGGCTTTGCATCTATTATGTTGATAGACTTTTTATCGTTTGCTTCACTGAAATCTATCCTTACAATAGAGCCACAATAATAGGTAGGAACAGGACTACCTGCTACACTCTGAGGCTTATGGGCATGACCCAGTGCCACATAGTGAGCCCTATTTGGGAACCAGGAAGGGGGAATAGCAAAATTAGAGGAGAAAGAAAGTTTCATCTCACTACCCAGTAAAGCGCCTTCTACAAAGATATGACCCAAGAGGATATTGACAGAATTTGGTAGAAACCTCTGATTGATCTCTTCCAGACGTCTATGGAGAGATTCTCCCAGCTTCTCTCTCCTGGTAAGATCATCACCGACATGTAAAAAATCTCTCTCCCAGAAGTAAGGAAGCGAGCCTAAACGTAAGCTTTCTCCTTTTCTTGTCGTAAAGGACTTTACCCCTACACCTGTAAGAAAATAGACATTGGAAAGTGCTGAAAAGACCCCTAAGCTCGTTGCTAATTCTCTCCAATCGTGATTACCGGTAACAACAATAACCTTTCTATTATCACCACCAAGCTTCTGTAGAATCTCAGCTGTTCTATAAAGGTTCTCTCCCTTTGGCATTCTATGGTCAAAGAGATCTCCGGCTATAAGGACAACATCTATATCCTCTTTTTCCACAACATCGATAATAAATTCTATAGATTTAAAGACCTCTTCGCTTCTATCTATTCCCCATCTAGTTATACCTATATGCCAATCTCCTGTATGAAGGATTCTCATAGTTTTTTAATAAAGGGGAGCAATACTGCTCCCCTTTTAAATCTAAAATCTCACTTCTTTCCCAGTTCTAGCAGACTCGTATATAGCATCTATTATCTGCATATCTATAACCCCTTCTTCCCCTTTTGGAATCGGCTCAGTTCTTTCCTGGATGCATTTAATAAAATGCTTTATCTCCTCTACATATAGATTTACTTTCTCTACCTTGGGTATAATCTCTACATACTTACCAGCCATCTCGGTAAAGATCTTTGGAGGCATCATTTCTGCTCCACCTTTATCCCCCAATAGGGTACAGTAAGAGGTATCCTTTTCTATGTTGCTTGCCCAGCTCATCTCCACAAAGATAGTAGCTCCATTCTCAAGGCCTATGATAGCACAGCCCAGATCTTCTACGTCAAACTTTCCACCTGGCTCTGGGATGCCCCATCCACCTCTCCTCTTATCCAATGGGCCAAACTTGGCATATGTATAACCCTTTACAGAGATAGGCTTGGGATGATTCATAAACCACATAGCCAGGTCTAAGAAGTGAGGAGCAAGGTCGATTAATGGTCCTCCTCCAGATTTATCCTTATTGGTGAACCAACTACCCATCCCTGGTATACCAGAGACTCTCAGGATCCCAACCTTCGCATAGTATATGTCTCCCAGATAGCCCTGCTTAACAAATTCCTTTATAGTCTTCGCCTCATCAGAGAACCTCCAGCAGAGGGCTACCATAAGGGTCTTCTTGGTAGCCTTCGCAGCATCGACCATCTTCTGAGCCTCTTGAGCGTTTATAGCCATTGGCTTTTCGCATAGCACATTAACCCCAGCCTTAAGAGCATCCACAGTCATAGGGGAATGCAGGTAGTTTGGAGTACATATGCTCACAGCGTCAAGGTCTTCCTTTTCCAGCATCTCTTTATAATCGGTATAATATCTAGGGATACCAAAGCTTTCCGCTACCTGTTTTGCCCTTTCCTCTACTATATCGGTAACTGCAACTACTTTTACATCCGGTACTGCCTGATAAGCTTGAAGATGTACCTTACCTATACTTCCTACTCCTATAACTCCTACTTTTATCTCTCCCATAATTATCCCTCCTATAATTCTGCCCAAGCTTCTATGAGTGTCCTTTTAGCATTTGCTATTACTGCCCTTGGATTTTCTCCCGGCAGAGGCTTTACCTCAAAACTCACTATTGGTTTATCCTGAGAGTCAAAAAATCCAACATCAAAGAGAGCTCTCAGGAAGTCTCTCACTTCTTTTACCCCATTTTCTCCTCCCTTTATACCAAATCTGGGATGTTGATCTCCATATCCGGGAAGAGACTTGTCCTTTATAATACAATTACCCAGATGTACATGAGTTACATACCCGGCAGTGGTATATACCGCATCTCTTATAGATTCGTACTGCTGAGGAAAATGGCTAAGGTCTATTAGAAGTCCAAAGTTGTCCTTACGTTCTCTTCTTATCCTCTGAGCTATCTCTCTAGCTACAATAGAAGGCCCCACAAGGCTACTCTTCTCAACATCAAAATCAAAGACCTCTAATTCTATCCTTAAATTACCGTGAGCCTTAGCATAATCGCAAAGTTCACATATAGATTTTACCAGGGCATCTTTTGCCAGCTCTCTCTTTTCCGGGCCAGGGTCTTTACCAGCCAGAAAAGCCACCCCCACTGCACCCATATACTCTGCCTCTTCTATAGCCATCTTTACTTCTTCTACTGCTCTCATTCTTGTAGCCTCATCTATACTAGAAATATCCAAATTCTGTGTAAGAAGCCTGGGCTGAGCTCCATATGCTATAGTCATACCACTTGTCTCAAGCAGCTTTCTGGCTTCTTCTCTTATCTTCTCATCTTTAATCCAGGAGATCTCTACCGCTGAGAAGAATTCATCACTTACTATCTCCTCTAAAGTCTCCAGTATAGGACCTTCCCCTCTCATAGTCTGAGGAAAAGCCATAAAGTGAATTATACCTGGTTTAAAATACTTCTGGAATAGTTCCATTTCTGACTACACCTCCTGATTAATAATAGGATGCTCTCCCTTCAAGGAGATCTATTGCATATTGAGCGGAGTTTACAAAGTCACTCTTTGGATACTTATCTATCAATTTCTGATACTCCTTTACCGCTTTCTCCTTCTCACCCATATGCTCATAACATTGAGCTATATCAAATTGAGCATCATCTGCCCACTGACTCTTTGGATTCTTCTCTATGAACTTGGTTAGTTCCTCAACAGCCTTCTCCAATTCTCCGTCTATAAATAGTTGTCTGATTCTTTCATATTCTATCTGATCTGGAGACTTCTTCTCTTCTTTAGTCTTACCCTCTTTAGAGGTAACAACTGAAGGAGTTTCTTTAGCAGATTGGACTGACTGCGTCTGGCTCTCCATAGGTCCTAAGGACTGCTGGGTTGGGGGATGTTTTATCTGAGTAATCCATAAAACAAGTGCTATTACCAAAAGAATCGCAACTGTAACTATAAATCTGGTGGTTCTTCCTGACACAGTAAACACCTCCTATTCCTTAGATACTACCGTGAGTTCAGGTATACATATATACGGTGTATAGAGAGTCCCCTCTATCCACTCTCTCTCCCTACTTAAAGCATATATATTACTTAAAGCATTATACGCATTACCAGCCAGCATAGAGTCCTTTACTCTCCCTACTATCTCCCCCTTTCTGTATAAGAAACCAAGGTGTATATTTACAGAGAACTCCCCACTTAGGATATTCCCCTGCCCTACTCCCATCATCTGGTCAACTACCAGGACCTCATCAAATGAAGAGATTATATCTTTAATACTGGCATCACCAGAGTTTATTATTAGGTTTGTGAGCCCTGGAGACGGTTGACTCAAACCTCCTCTAAAGCCATGCCCATTTGCTTCTTTATTCAGAAGAGATGCGGTATGAAGATCAAAATAAAACTCACCAACGACCCCTGAGTCTACCAGAGTAAGGACCTTAGTGGGTACCCCTTCATCGTCAAAAGAGGTTCTAGATAACCCATCAGGATTTGTAGGATCATCTATAAGTGTGAATTTATCATCAAAGAATTTCTTACCAACTTTATCCTCAAGAGGGGAAACTCCCATAAGCAGTATCTTCCCACTCAATGCAGACATAAGGGGAAGAAGGAGTACATAAACCGCCTTTGGAGTAAAGATTACTGGAATTTGAGTCCTGGATGGTTTTGTTATATTCTCACTAGCATCTAAGGCTTGGAATATCTTTGAAAGAAGTCTGTCCGTATCTAACCTGCTGGGCTCCCTCACAGTGGTCTCTTCATAAATATCTAACATATCGGTCCCTTTTATCCTGTTTACATGTATACCAATACTGAGAGATGCCTTCTTCCTGAAACAGTTTACACCTCTGGTATTCAATATTAATGCCTCTCCCTTATTCTTACCTATCTCTACGTTGCATATAACCTCTGGATAAGAAGAGAGAACCTTCTCAATTACACCCTTACCTAGTTCTGTTAACTCTTCTATAGAGATTTTGTTCAGCTCTTCACTGGAATCTTCTTCCTTCATATCTAGAGCTAATGGTAGCTTCATCTTAGTCTCTATATTTGCAGTAGCCTTAGCCTTATCCAAGAGCCAGTCAGGTTCATACATACCATACTGACTTGCATAACCTATTTTATTGTCAATAATGACTCTCAGACCTACTCCGGAACTTTCACTAGACTCTATAGACTTCAACTTATTAGCCTCAAATATAACCAGTGTAGAATCCCCTTTTCTAAAAAATATCTCACCCTCAATAGACTTATCTTTAAGTTTCTTGAGAAGTTCTTCCATATCTATCTTCCCCCTACTACGACATTTCTTATCCTGATATGAGGACTTCCGGTGGAAACAGGAAGAGGAGACTGACCACCCTTTCCACATCCACCTCCTTGACTAAACTCCAGGTCGTTTCCTATCCCTTCTATATTCTGCAGGGTGGTAAATACATTTCCAGTTAATACGACATCTCTTACCAGATCTCCAAGACTTCCATTTTCAATGATATAACCTTCCTGAGCACTAAAAGTGAACATCTCCATAGAAGTCTGACCTCCATAAGCTCCAACTGCATATATACCATATTTTATATCAGATATAAGGTCTTCAAAAGAGTAAATCCCGGGTTCTATGTATGTATTGCTCATCCTGACTATAGGCTGGAATCTGTAATTTATAGCCCTGGCATTACCGGTTACAGATTCCCCCATCTTTCTGGCGGTCTCTCTGGAGTGTAGTCTACCCGAAAGTATCCCATTTTTTATAAGATATGTCTTCCTGCTCAAGACACCTTCATCGTCGTACTTATAAGAGCCACGCAGCCCTGGATAAGTAGGGTCATCTATAACATTTAAGAAGTCAGGACCGAACCTTTTACCTATAACCATAAGTTCCTTTAACTTTTCATTTTCATATACATGATCCGCCTCACTAAGATGTCCAAACGCCTCGTGTATGAAGACCCCTGCAAGTCTCTGATCCAATACTACTGTGTACTCTCCACCCTTAACTACCGGTGCAGATAACAACCTGACAGCCATTTCCGCCGTGTGAAGGGCTTTATCGTGAAGTCCTTCTATTATCTGAAAGCCATCTATTCCTCCCAAAGAATAATGGTACTGTTCTACCAGATCACCTTCCTTGGCTAAAGCAAATAAGACACCAGCTATATCTCCTCTTTCTTGTATTACATCTACTCCTTCGGTATTGATGAAGTATCTCTTAGTAAAGCGGTCAGTATATCTCACCTGAGTACTCTGAATTTTGGGGCTGAAGGAAAGCATAATGTTATTATACTCTTCCAGAAGCTTCTTCTTTTCTTCAAGAGGGATACCTCTAAAGTCCTTCTTCATAGGAACTATGACCCTGTCAACTACCGGTCCTGAGTGCTCTATCTCTAAGTCTTTACCCAAGATAAGATTACTCGCCCTATAAGCCTGATCAAAGTAATCTTCTATACTCTTATAACTAATATCATTAAAAGAGACAAAACCCCAGCCATATCTACCTAAAATCCTTATATTCCCTCCTCTGGACTTAGACACTGAAAGCTCCTCAAGTTCCTTACCTCTGAAGCTTATACTTGTTACTTCCGACTCTTCCAACCTCAATTCTCCGTATCTTATACCTTTTTCTCTGGCTAATCTAAAAAAGACTTCTTTTATCTCTTCCAACTTTGCCCTCCTAATATAAAGGCTTTATATTATTAAGTTTATCATAGTCCCTTTAAATAGGCTACAGTGACTCCCCATCCACCCTCGTAGTATTCTCCTAATCTAAAAGATTCTACCATCGGGTGATTCTTGAGAAACTCTGCAACTGCCCTTCTAAGGACCCCTTCCCCTTTTCCGTGGATTATGTACACAGGGGATACCCCTGCCAATACTGCATCATCTATATATCTCTCCAGTCTATATAAAGCCTCTTCAACCGTAAGCTGTCTTATAGAAAGACGATTTGAGATACTTTCAGCCTTACTCTTCTTTATCCTTACCACATTATCGCCAATAAAGCTTTTCTGCTCAGTCTTAGAGGTATAAAGCTCGTCCTTCGAGACCTCTATTTTAGCTTTACCAACAAGCACAGTGACCTTCTCTCCGTCTATATCTACAATCTCACCATTCTGACCTAAAGAGGGAATGAAGACCACCATTCCAACTTTAGGATTCTCAATCTTTGTGCCTGTAAACTCCAGGTCTTCCTGTACAGGTTCAAGACTCTTTACCTCTTCCTTTATTGATAATACATCCTTCTTACTGGATACAGACCGAGCCTTCTCATACAATTCATCCAGGCGTATCCTTGTTTGAATCACTAGATCTCTAGCCTCTTCTTTTGCCCTTTTTAGTATAGCCTTTTGTTGTACCGCTATCTCCTCCAGTAACTTTTCATATCTATCCCTTAGTTCCTCATATCTGCTCCTTTCCTTCTTGACTCTTTCTAACTCAACTCTAAGCCCCTTTTCCAACTGATCTATCTGCTCCAGAAGCTTATTAAGACTAAGTTCATCGTTAGAGAGAAAGCCTCTTGCCCTCTCTATAATAGACTCATCCAGTCCGAGTTTTCTTGCTATAATAAAGGCATTACTCACACCAGGCCTACCTATACGAAGTCTATAGGTAGGTAGAAATGTATCCGGGTCAAATTCCATAGCCCCATTTACGACCCTCTCCGTCTTACTAGCCCAAATCTTTAATTCATCATAGTGACTAGCAACTATTACCTTGGCACCCTTAGCCTTCAAGGCTTCCAAGATGCTAATAGCTAAAGCAGATCCTTCTCTAGGACTAGTACCGGTAACAGGTTCATCTATCAAGACGATAGTATCTCTATCTGCATTCTTTATAAAGGGGATAAGATGAGTAAGATGAGCGGAAAAACTGCTGAGGTCCTGAACTATATTCTGTTCATCTCCTATCTCTACAAATACATCTTTAAATATACCCATTTCTGCAAAGTTTACCGGTAGATGTAATCCTGACTGTGCCATCATAATAAATAAGCCCACGGTCTTTAAAGAAACGGTCTTTCCACCAGTGTTTGGTCCACTTATCACCAGTATATCAAAGTCTTCCCCTACCTCTATATCTATAGGAACAGCCCTTCTACCCAGAATGGGGTGTCTAGCAGATTTAAATCTCACTAGAGGGCTATCTACCCACACTGGGGCTATACAGCCCCAGTTTAGGGACAATCTGGCTTTAGCAAATATGAAGTCTATCCGAGCGATGATATCTCTGGCTGTAATAAGTTCCTCGCTGGAGGATGCGACTTTAGTGGAAAGTTCTCTCAGGATTCTCTGTATCTCATACTCTTCCTCTTTTCTTAACTCCTGAAGATTATTGTTCATATCTACCACTTCATAGGGTTCAACAAAAAGCGTATTACCGCTCTGAGAGACATCATGAACTATACCCTTAATCGTTCTTCTCTGGGATGACTTTACAGGAATTACATACCTACTATTTCTTATCGTTATATAGCTCTCCTGAACGATATCTTTCCAATCTCTAGCTATATGATTCTCCAGATAGGACCTGATAGACTCTTCCAATCTGGCTATTCCTCTCCTTATAGCTAAAAGCTTTGAGGAAGCGCTGGGTTTTATATTCCCATCCTCATCTACAACCCTTTTTATTTCCTCTTCCAGAGAGGATAGATTTGGGAGTCTATCTGAAAGTTCTTTAAAGGATGGATTCCCTCTTATATATCTCTTTACCAATGGTATTCTAGAGATAAATTCTCCTATATGCATAAGTTCTGAAGGTTCCAGTATGACACCAAGTCTGGTCTTAGAAACCATAGGGGCTATATCCATTAAGCCAGAAAGAGTTGGGGGAGGTTCATAAGAAATCAGCCTTTTAGCTTCTTCTGTCTCCATAGATGCAGTAATCACTTCCTCTTTTATAGAAGAAGGTCTCAGACTGAGAGCCAATTCCTTTCCCATAGGGGTCTCGGTCAATTCTCCCAGTCTTTCCAAAATAAAATCAAACTCACATAACTTTAAACTTCTCTCATTCATACTAATTATTGTATCATATTATTAAATAGACTTAGTTTTTAAGGAGTATAGAGTATGGCAGATACATTAATTTTAAACTTTAACCCTGCGCTGGACAGAACCGCTGTAGTAGAGAGGTATAATCCTTATGGGGTGAACAAGGCAAAAAGGCTTGTAGTATTACCGGGAGGTAAGGGTGCAAATCTGGGGAGAGCACTGAAGACTCTTGGCTACAGTAACTTTGTATGTTCTGGAATCCTGGGTGGAGTTATAGGTAATATTGTTAAAAGACTTCTGGATAGAGAAGGTATACCAAATGATTACTTCTGGATAGAGGATGAAACGAGAATAGCTTATGCCACATATGAAGAGTCAAGCGGTATGGGGACAATTACAAATGAGAAGGGCCCAGTAGTCACCGAAGAAGAGCTAGAAAGATGTATAAGATTTATAAAAGATAGATATCTGGCAAGTGTAAAGAGGGTGATTCTTTCTGGAGGGGCTCCCCCAAGTATCATTCCAGAAAAGATAAAAGAACTCCTTAATATCTTTAAAGTAGCTGATAAAGAGATCTTTATAGATACAAGTGGAGAGATACTCAAAGTCTGTGCAGGTTTAGGTCCATTCTGTATAAAGATAAATGAGGATGAGCTTAAAGATGCCTTCGGGATAAGTATAGAGGACAGGAAGTCTTTAAGAGAGTTCTATACCAACCTATCGAAGCTTGGAACAAACTGGCTCATTATAACAAGAGGAGAGAAAGGGGCTATTCTGTTATCCAGAGATAGGCTGATAATCGGCAAAAATAAGAAGATCTATTCCCACTATGCCATAGGTTCTGGAGATGCATTTCTGGGAGGAGTGATATACGGAAGGATATCCGGGTTAGACATTGTAGAGATATTAAGGTTAGGTATGGCATGTGGAGCGGCAAATACGCTTGAGTTTGGAGCGTGCGTCTTTAAATTGGAAGACGTAGAGAGAATTAAAAAGGAGATAATAATCGAGAGCTAGCTCTGTATCTTTTTTAGTGCATACTGAATGATTTCTACCGCTTCATCAACATTCCATTTGCCCATATTTATTACCAGATGATAGAGAGACGGATCGTTCCAGTCTACTCCATAAAATCTCCTCAGATATTCTGCAGATGCCCTATCCTTTGTCTCTATGTACTCTCTAGCTTCGCTTCTAGTAAGGCTACGATTTATCATTATATAACTTATACGCTGTTCTATAGGAGCAACTATTCTTACATGGAGTACTCCAGGTGCATCCCTGAGTATAACCTGACTGCCCCTACCTACTATAACAACGTTGCCCCTCTCTCTTAGTCTTTCCACGGTTCTCTGTATAAGTTTTAAGGCTCTTTCTTCATCTAAAACCTCTGTCATATGGGTTATCTCACCGGCAGAGTTAGTACTTCTAACGGTTATGGTCGCTAAAGGTTCACGGCGTCTGAAGAGATTATCTATAAAAGAACGGAGTTTATAACTATCCTCAGAGTAGTCAATGACCTCTGCCTCGGATATTCCCATCTTTACTGCAACTTCAGTCATAAGAGCCTTATCAAAATAACGATATCCCAGTACTTCGCATAACCTATGGGCAACCTCATCTCCACCACTACCTACCTCTCTTGATATAGTTACTATTGACAAAACAGATTCACCTCCTTGACTTACAAAACCACATCATCCGATTATATATAACCACAGATGATTTAGAATTCCGGCGATCAATAAAGATAAGGATATCTCTGCAATCACCAGAAGAAACGCCGTAATATTGCCCAGCTCTTTTTTAAGAGCTGCTATAGTTGCCAGACATGGTATATACAGGGTCACAAAAAGGGAAAAAATAAACATCTGTCTAGGATTTAAAATCATAGAGAAATTAGTCGTCCCGCTAAGTGTGGATAACAGGATTAACGTTAATTCTTTCCTCAACAAGCCAAAAATGAGAACTATACCAGTTATAGGAGGCAATCCAAGCCAGTACACTATAATAGGGCTCAGGATCCTGTTTATAGCGTCAAACCAGCCTAAGATCTTTATTACCTCTAACATTGTTGAACCTAACATCATATAGGGAAGAGCTACGTAGAGAAATTCTTTTATCCTGAACCATGATTGTCTTAATGTTGGTTTAATAACTGGGATCCTAAGATCCGGAACCTCCATTATCAACCCAGGAGTTTCTCCAGGGTAATATCTATTCATTAGAACACCGGCAATATAGATAATCACCAGATCCAGGATATATATAAGAAGCGCCCATTTCAACCCCAGAAAGATACCAGCCAGACCCAATATCACAACTGTCCTGGCGGAACAAGGGATCAGCATAGAGAGAAAGCTCGCTATAGTCCTCTCTCTTTTACTCTCAAGAATCCTAGTACCTAAAATAGCAGGGACATTGCACCCGTAGCCCATAATAATAGGTATAATACCTTTCCCGTGAAGTCCAAGTTTATGCATAATACTATCCGTCAGAAAGGCAATCCTGGCAAGATAACCACTATTTTCGAGGAAAGACAGAAAGAGATAAAATGGGAGTATATATGGCAGTGCTATAGTTATCCCCGATATAAACCCACTTAACAAACCATCCCATAAAAGATTCTTGAAGACTTCAGGGATAGAAACGTTACTGATAAACCTATCTAGATTAGAAAATAATGCCTCTAAGAAAGAAGATCCAACTGCCCCTATCTTGAATAGAGCCACAAATGTAACAAAGAGGAAGAAGAGCATAGATACATAGCCTAAAATTGGATGTAAGAGGACCGTATCCAAATTTTGTAAAATGGTCCTTTTCTTCCTCTCGTAGTACTGGGAACTTCTGGCTATACGACTAGCCAAGGCATATCTCTCAGAGGATATTACTACTTCTATAGACTCTTTATGAGTCTCTTCGATCTTATTCCTTACCTCTTCAGCTCGATCCAAGATCTCTTCAGGTATCGATAACTTTCCTATCCACTCGTCTCTTTCCAGTATCTTTATAGCTAACCATCTGGCAGGATATTCTGGATAGGCTTCATCCAAAAGTCTTACAAGCTCTTCTAGACTCTGTTCTATCTCTCCTCCATACATCGGAGGCGTAACTCTTTCGCTCTTTTCCGCTAGCTCTATAGCGGTGGCTAAGAGTCTATTAAGACCCATTCCTTTAGTAGCTATAATCCCAACAGCAGGTACCCCCAATAGCTTAGAAAGAGTATCTACATCGGTCTTTAAGCCTTTAGATTCTGCCACATCAAGCTGATTTATTGCCAATACTAAAGGTTTCTCTGTCTCGAGAAGCTGTAAGGTTAAGAAAAGACTTCTCTCCAAAAGAGAAGCATCTATAACATTTATTATTACATCTGGGGTGCCTGAGAGGATAAATTCTCTAGCTATTAATTCCTCTTCTGTATAAGTGGATAGGCTATAAATACCTGGAAGGTCTACTATTCTTATCCTTCTCCCTCTATACCTTATCCATCCTTCTGTTCTCTCTACTGTCTTGCCAGGCCAGTTACCTATAATCTGATTACCACCAGTTAGTTGATTAAAAACTACGCTCTTACCGGCATTTGGGTTACCGGCAAGAGCGATCGTAATCTCTCTACTCAATATATGTGAATCTGCTTTCTCACTAGACGTCGTCAACATATATCTTATCTGCAACCCCTCTACCAAGGGCATATATAGTCCCTTTTACTCTTATAGCTATAGGTCCTCCGGGTGCAGATCTTACAACTTCTACCTCCTGTTCAGGGATAAATCCCAGATCTGAAAGTCTTTTAATCATACCAATTCCGCCTACTAGTTTAACTATCTTACCTTTCTCTCCTACTTTTAGCGTAGATAAAGGCCTAATCATAAGGAATTGTTATCTTTCCTGCTATACTAGATGCAGCTGCTACAGCTGGTCCACAGAGATAGACCTCACTCTCCGGATGCCCCATCCTACCTATAAAATTCCTGTTTGTAGTTGCCAGAGCTCTTTCACCTTTAGCAAGAATACCCATATGTCCACCTAAACATGGACCACAGGTTGGGGTAGAAACACTGGCACCAGCAGAAATAAATATCTCTATGAGACCTTCTCTAAGAGCCTGTAAATAGATCTCCTGAGTAGCGGGGATGATTATCAGTCTCACATATGGATGGACCTTTTTACCCTTCAAGATCTGAGCAGCTATTCTTAAATCTTCCATTCTTCCATTAGTGCAAGACCCTATGACAACCTGATCTATGTATATGTCACCAAGTTCTTCTACTGGTTTTACATTTGAAGGTAAGTGAGGAAGTGCAACCTCTAATGGGATGCTGGAAACATCTATCTCTATTACCTCTTTGTATTCTGCATCTTCATCGGGAAGATAGACTTTATAAGGTCTCTTGTTCCTATTCTTTACATAGTCAGCTGTAATATCATCAAAGGGTATAATACCATTTTTTGCTCCAGCTTCGATAGCCATATTACATATGGTAAACCTCGAGTCCATAGAGATATATCTCAGTGCCTCGCCTGTAAACTCCATCGCCATATAATTTGCCCCCTCTACCCCTATACGTCCTATGATGTTAAGTATAATATCCTTACCTGTAACCCATCTCTTAGGCTTTCCGTAGAGTATAAACTTGATACTCTCAGGAACTCTAAGCCATATATCTCCAGTAGCCCAAACATTTGCTACATCTGTACTTCCAACACCTGTAGAGAACGCACCCAAAGCTCCATAAGTACAGGTATGAGAGTCCGCTCCTATAACTACATCGCCCGGAACTACCAATCCTTCTTCAGGTAAAAGGGCGTGTTCAATGCCTACACGTCCGACCTCATAGTAATATTTGAGATTCATCTTACGGGCAAATTCTCTGACAATCTTACATTGCTCGGCACTAGGAATATCCTTGTTAGGGGTAAAGTGATCAGGAATAAGTGCAATCCTTTCATTATCAAAAACTCTATCAACTCCTATCCTTTCGAACTCCTTGATAGCCAAAGGACCAGTTATATCGTTGGCAAGAGAGAAATCAACCTTAGCTATTACAAATTCCCCGCTATGTACCTCATCCTTATTGGTATGTGCAGAAATAATCTTTTCTGTTAACGTCATTCCCATCTCTTTTTACCTACTATAGATTATATCAATCTGATAAATATTAGGCAAGTGCTCTATTTATAGCATTTATATATGCTATAACACTAGCCTCGAGTATATTCTTACTAGTGCCTCTCCCAGAATATACCTCTCCATCTTTCTTGAGTTTTACAAGAGCTTCTCCCAAGGCATCCTTTCCCGCGGTGACAGATTTCAGTGAAAAGTCTATAAGATCAAAGTGCATACCAATCGCCTTTTCTATAGCATTAAATAGTGCCTCTACAGGTCCATCACCCTCAGCCTCTCCATGGAATTTTTCTTCAGCCTTCTCCAGATCTATCTCTGCGTATGAACTATTATTTATCTTAGTGGTTACCTTCATATCAACGAGTCTATACACGGGTAATTCCATTCGCTTCTCTTCTAAAAGTGCTATAAGATCTCTATCCAATATCTCTCTCTTTTTATCTGCAAGGACTTTAAATCTTTCAAAGACTCTGTTTAGCTCATCTTCTGAGAGGACATAACCCAATTGCTTCAGCCTTTCACTAAGGGCATGCCTTCCTGAGTGTTTACCCAATACTATCTCTGAAGAGTCAAGACCAACATCTCTGGGATTCATTATCTCATATGTAGTCCTCTCCTTAAGGACCCCATCCTGATGGATCCCTGCTTCATGGGCAAAGGCATTAATTCCAACGATGGCTTTATTAGGTTGAACAGGTATACCTGTAAGTCCACTCACAAGTCTACTTAAACTAGTGATATACTCTGTTTTGATATCGGTATATGCATTGAATATATCCTTCCTGGTTTTTATAGCCATTACAACCTCTTCAAGGGCTGCATTTCCTGCCCTTTCCCCCAGACCATTCATAGCTACTTCCACCTGATTTGCCCCGTTGAGTATACCAACCAGAGAATTAGCGGTAGCTAGACCCAGATCATTATGGCAGTGAACACTCAGGATAATATCTTCTGGTATATAACTTCTTATCTGAGCTATGAGGTTTCCAAATTCATTTGGTACACAATAACCAACGGTGTCAGGGACATTTATGACAGTTGCACCGGCTTCTATAACCCTGAGAAATATCTCCTTCAAGAATTCTGGATCAGATCTAGTGGCATCTTCAGCAGAGAATTCTACATCTTCACAGAGAGATTTTGCATATTTTACCGCTTCTATTGCCTGTTCCAGGACCTCTTCTCTAGTCTTCCTCAGTTTATACTTCATATGTATATCACTGGTAGCTATGAATACATGTATCCTCGGTCTCTTAGCATACTGAAGAGCAGACCAAGCCGTATCTATATCCTTCTTTACAGACCTTGCCAGTCCGCACACTATACTGTTCTTTATCTCCTTAGAAATTATAGTAACTGCCTCAACATCACCTGGAGATGCAATGGGAAATCCAGCCTCTATAATATCTACCCCCATCTCCTCAAGTTGTTTGGCAATCCTGAGCTTTTCCTGAGGTTCTAAAGTAACCCTAGGAGTCTGCTCACCATCTCTAAGGGTAGTATCAAATATAAATATCTTCCTCATTACTCTCCCCTCTTTATCCATGGCATCATATCTCTTAGAGCCTTTCCAACCTTCTCTATGGGATGATTTTCGGCAGCCTCAATACTAGCCTTAAGAACAACCTGTCCAGATCTATTCTCCAACACCCACTCTCTGGCAAATTCTCCATTTTGGATCCTCTCTAGAGCCTTTTTCATAAGCTCCTTAACATCCTTAGTTATAATCTTGGGTCCTACGGTTAAACCACCATATTTGGCTGTATCACTTACTCCTCTCCACATATTTATGATTCCACCTTCATAGATCAGATCGACTATAAGTTTTAACTCGTTGAGACACTCAAAATACGCGATCTCAGGTTGATAACCTGCCTCTACCAAAACCTCAAAGCCATATTTAATGAGTTCATTTATCCCACCACAGAGAACAGCCTGCTCGCCAAAAAGATCGGTCTCCGTCTCCTCTTTAAATGTGGTCTCTATGACCCCTGCTCTTAGAGAACCGATAGCCTTTGCGTAAGAGAGGGCTATATCTTTAGCCTTACCCGAGTAATCTCTGTATACCGCTATAAGACTCGGTACACCTTTTCCCTCTTCGTACATTCTCCTTACCAGAGGACCAGGTCCCTTGGGAGCAACCATAAAGACGTCTACCCCTTCGGGAGGAATTATCTGATGATAATGTATATTAAAACCATGAGAAAATCCTAGTGCTTTTCCAGACTTCAAGTACATTTTAATTGAAGTTTCATATACCTCCTGCTGTATCTGGTCTGGGACAAGGATCTGTATGACATCTCCAGCTTCTGCTGCTTCCTCGATTGTAACAACATTCATCCCCTCAGAGCTAGCCAGTTCCCAAGACCTCCCTCCTTTTCTCAATCCCACAAGAACATTTACACCACTATCCTTTAGATTCCTCGACTGTGCTCTACCTTGACTTCCGTATCCTATTACGGCAACGGTCTTTCCTGATAATGCATCATACTTTACATCCTGCTCATAGTACACATTTGCCATAAACAAACGCCTCCTTTTCTTTATTTAATTCCTTTAGGATGTCTAACCATAGCAACTTTACCAGTGCAAGCCATCTCTTTTATACCAAAGGGTCTGAGTAATGTCTCAAAAGCCTCTAGTTTGTCCCTATCACCGGTAATCTCTATCACTAAAGCCTTTGGACTTACATCAACTACACTGGCACGAAATATATCAACAATCTGAAGTATCTCTGATCTATTAGAAGCATCGGCGTTGACTTTTATAAGCATAAGCTCTCTCTCTATCATTTCATCGTGAGTTATATCACTCACCTTTATTACATCTATAAGTTTGTTCAACTGTTTTGTCACCTGTTCTATAACTAACTCATCCCCATCCACCTCTAGTGTTATCCTAGCTATTCCTTCCCTTTCGGATTTTCCAACGGTGATGCTCTCTATGTTGTACCCCCTTCTTCTAAAAAGGTTAGATATTCTTGCCAATACACCGGACTTATTTTCTACCAGAACTGCAATAGTATGTCTCATAACTAATTACCCCCAATAATCTGGTCTATCGGAGCACCTGGAGGGACCATAGGTATTACTTTTTCTTCCTGCTCTACCACCACATCTACCACCGCCGGACCCGGATATTCAAAGGCGCTATCTAATGCCGAAACCAGCTCTTCCTTCTCTGTAACCCTTATCCCCTTAGCTCCAAAAGCCTTAGCTATTTCGGCGAAGTTGACCTCTTTCAGAATAGTGGAGGAATATCTCCCCTTATAGAACAATTCCTGCCACTGCCTTACCATCCCCAGTGCCCTGTTATTTATTACCACTACCTTTACCGGTATATTATTCTCTACCACAGTAGCAAGCTCCTGTATATTCATCAGGAAACTCCCATCTCCTGCTATATCCACTACAAGGGCATCAGGTCTACCAACTTTGGCACCAATAGAGGCAGGGAAACCAAAGCCCATAGTCCCCAAACCTCCAGAGGATATAAAATGTCTTGGTTTTGTATGTGTATAAAATAGAGCAGACCACATCTGATTCTGCCCCACCTCTGTTACTATGATCGTATTATCAGGAGCTATCTCGCATACCTTCTCTATAACAAACTGCGGCTTAATTGCCGGTCCATCCTGA
>CAZZLK010000082.1:0-23433 GCA_964655195.1 uncultured bacterium | reverse complement strand
CCCCCCACTAAAAATAATTATCTTAATATCTAGAGATACCTGTCATTAAGTCTACATAAGTCAGATAGAGTATGATCCATCTGAACCAACAAAAATATAAATCTTTTGCATCCATCCTTAGATCGTGCTTTTCACAATATTCAATTTTCAAGGTGCAAATTCTCTATCCAGCTAATCTAAGACTAATTTAAAACTAAATTACGGTTTGATGCAACTAAACTATATTATCAGTCAATTCCTTTTCTACCCCTAATATTCGCTTCTCATACCCTATCTGATTCTCTAACCGATAGAAATATACAGAATCTTCCTCTTTATGTATCACTCTTAATAATTCATTTAGACACTTCTGAAGCTTTGCGTCAGATAGTTCTCCTTCAAAAACTGAATTTTGGACCCACATTAAATACTTCTTAAGTATCTTTCTTACCTTATTTACCCTCTCCTCCGAGATGTCGTAGGTTACAATAAAATATGGCATCTTACCACCAGGCTTTAAATGGGGTATAAATCTCATCATCTATTAAGTGTTTTATTAATTTATAACATTCAAGTCTTATAATAGTTCTATAGGATACATTACGTTTTAGTTTTCGGTGTTTTATAGTAGTATTAAGTTTAGACTCTAGCTCTTGAATAAACTTCTTTCTTCCAGTCTCATTTAGATAGCAGTAATTTACATCCTCTTCAAAATCTTCAAGCTTAATCATATTGTTGTTTATTAATCTAAAAATGATCGTATCTATAATTAAAGGCTTAAATATTTCAGAAATATCAAGACTCAATGAATATCTCCTCTCTCTAGGCTCATGAAGGTAACTCACAGTTGGATTTAAGGGGGTCTTATAAATCTCTGTAAGTACTGTAGAATACATAAGAGAATTTCCAAAAGATATAAGAGCATTTATTGGATTAGTGGGTGGCCTTTTTTCTCTTTTGTCAAATAAGAATCCCTCTCTTAAAAACACATTAAAGGACTGATAATAGATATCTCTGGCTCTACCCTCACATCCCATAAGTTCACTTATATCTCTACACTGGTAACTATTATTTAGTTCTATAGATATCTTCTCTTGAAATTCTTCTGTGCCTTTATAACCTCTTAGATTCCTTAACATATGGAAGATAGCCCCATCAACAAATGATATAGCTAGGAATAAGCGCTTTTCTTTATCAACATAATATTCTACTTGTTTTACAAGTAGCTCTCCAGAAACATTTCTCTCTCTAGGCATAAAACTTCCTGAGTAGAATCCGTAATAGTTATATATATGTATGGGAATCTCGTATTGAGATATAAAATTCAGGAATTTTGTGTTAAATTCAACCTCACCAAATATATGTAGAGCTTCTACATCTTCTATCGGAATTGCTCTCTTCTCACCATTTCCATTCTCCAGATAGATAGTATTCTCTTTTCTCATTATACTTCCGCTTTGAAAAATGTAATAAGGTCTAGACATATAAGGTTACCCCCAACAGAACTGAAAATATGCACACCTGGTGCAGTAAGGCTTTCTAACTAATTTAGGAGGGTTAGGTTTCAATAGAACTTCTTTGATTCTTATCAGTGCAGATTCCACCTCTTTCTCAGCTTCTGGAGTTAAAACAACCTCTTCTCGTTTTTTCATCTTTGGATAATTTATTATTCCCTTCTTTATTATTCCCAGCTGTTTAAGAAAATACAGATAGTACAGGACCTGAATCCTATCAGCTTCTTTTAGTTTATCGCTGTATTTTATCTCTCTAATGCTTTCATCATTTAGAATATCTATACTGATAAGATTCTCTATCAATATTTCTTTCCTCTTTTCTCTTGGATAGGATTGTTCTTCAAGAATTTTACCTAAGAAAACTTTATCATAAGTCGCTTCCATAGCTATCCCTCTATCAAACAACCAGAGTTTACGTTCACAGACGTATAAGTAATTAACTTTTATGCCATTAGTTTTAAGAGACTGAAAATCTATGTCCATAGGTACTCAAACAATATTGCTAAAGAGCTCTAGATTTTTATTAAATGATATACCAAGTTTATCATCGTAATCGACTCTAAATAGATATATTCCTCTCTTTTTATAAATTAGAATAGGTTCCTTACTCTTTATTCTATATAGAGGAATCATTACTGTAAAGTCATCCAGAGATTTCATACACCTTAATCTTTCTTCTATAGGCAAATCCTTGTTACTTAGTTTACTTATACACTCATCTATTATCTCAAGGTTTTTATTGTATATAATCTCTGGGATAACAGTCAAACCAGCTATATTTCTAAATATACGCTGGGCTTCTCCCCTATCATCTGTTTCAAATCCGCTATCTAAAAGATTATATACCTGATGAAATTTTTGGAAGAATCTTGTACCTTTAATTTTACTAAGATCAAATACTTGATTTATTATTTCTTGCTTCTGTTCTTCAATAATTACCTTACAATTAAACTCTCTTAACACATCCTTAGTAAGCTTTACTATCTCTTCATCATATATATAAAACTTGTCTGAAGGACTTTCAGTAGCTATTATTATGTTCGGCTCACCCTCATCCTCTATAACTCTATTAGGTCTCCTATAAATCCTTCCCATCCTTTGGATGATAGAATCCGCAGTAGCTATCTCAGTAAACAAAACATCATAATCTATATCCAGAGAAACTTCTACTATCTGGGTAGTTATCCAGATCACCGCCTCATCTTTTTTATAATCCTTCTCTATATTCTTTTCCTTATCCTTCCTTACCAGTTTAATGAATCCAGAATGTAAAAGATCAATTTTGCTTATTTCCTGCTTTCCTATCTCTTGAAGTCTTGAATATAATTCTTGTGCTTTCTTTACAGTATTAGTAATAACAAGAACCTTCTTGCCTTTCCTATAAGCATCTATCATTTTCGGTAACAGGTCTTCTATTGGACAATCCTCAAGTTTTATCTTATGTTTTCTCTCATTGTTATATACTGGATCCAAAATTTCACAGTACCTACCTATGTATTCCTTAATAAAAGGATGCACAGTGGCACTCATTAGACAAAATTTACTTCCAATCATTACTATTTCTTGTAATGCCTTGATTATACAGGCTAGTATCTCTGGAGAGTAACTTTGAGGTTCATCGATAATAACTTTAGAATAGGCAAGAGTAGCATATATCTTTTCATATCCCTTCCACTTGAATACCGCCGTAAATAGCTGGTCTGCTGTAGTAATAGTAATTGGCATAGATAATTGTCTAGTAGCATTTACTCTTTGGATATAATCTTCAATATTTATCTCTCCTTCTTCAGGATCCATTTTTTCTAAACCATAGAGCAGGCTATCACTATGTAAAAGTCCTACCCTTTCATTCCCAAAAATTCTGGAGAATCTCTCATACATTGCATTTACGGAAACCCTAAGTGGCAGAGTATAGAAGGCTTTATCTTCTCCAATCCAATTGATAGCAAATTCAGTTTTCCCCATTCCAGTCGAGGCGGTTAAGAGAACATTCTTATCTCTTAGAAATTTTGCTCTAACTTGGAAAGGTTTTAAACCGGAAAAATACTCTTTCTCTGATAGGTAAGATATAAGTTTTCCTTCTAAGTCAGCAATTCGCTTCTCTTCTACAGGTAGATGAGCTGAGGCAGAATAATCGAGTCTATGGAGAAGTCCTTTCAGGAGTATGTAACTTTTATTCTTTTTTATTCTCCTATAGGTATTTACATCTTCATCTAAATAATCATAGTAATCAACCCAAAGTTCATCTATATGTATACCAAATTCTTCTACCCATTTTAATTCCATAATTTTACTGCTTAAATCTTTTGTGAGCACTTCTCTAAGATAAGTTTCGTCAAAATCTTTCGGCCTATTGTGATGGAAAGCTACTACATAGAGTAAAAATAGTAGACTATCCTGGTCTAATTCTTTTAAATTTTTTAGAAAAGCTATAGAGAGATAATTATGGGGTATTTCTTTATTACTTACCACAGTAGAAGGTCTTCCTTCTAGGAAGCTTACAATCTTTTCCTGAAAGGACGATGAAACCTTACCTAAATCATGCAATATGCAAGCTAAATACAAAAGCTCCCAATACCTTTCAGTAAAGCCTATCTTCTCAAGTTCTTTTCCATAAAGAGCCTTCAATCTTTCGAATTCTAAGAGCAGAGCCTTTGTATGTTCCTCTAAAGTTTCAGGAATTATTCTATTATTATGTCTATATGTCTTGGCGTATATCATAGTCCCCGATAAACTCTAAAATTCTTTCTTCCTCAGGGTCAAACCAAAATTCTCCACTATTAATAATTGAGTTATCAGTATAGACAACGTCGACCTTAGAAAAATATCTGACATCATTTACAAGTTCATACTTGAATGCCATTCTATAATGAATACCCTCTATATCTATTTTACTTGCAGTTTCAGCTTTTAGATATATACCATAGTCGACCTTATGTTTCTCAAACATAGAAAATGACTTCTTTTCTACCTCTATAAAGCCTATATAATCTACCCTTACTAAATCCTCATGCCGTCCCAGATAGGGATACTCTATCTTAAAGATATTCTCCAGAAATCTTTCTAAATAAGATTCGTCAGAAATAAGATATATAGTCAGATATATATCAAATACGCTTGCAACAAAAGTCGGAGAATGAGAGAAAGCCTTATTGAAGTTATCCAAAATGATCTGTCCCTGCTTCTCTTTTCGAAACCTATCGAATTTCACAAGAGTCTGGAGGTCATATACTACAGAACTTAGTTTTCCCTGTATACAAATACTGCTAGGAATATAATTATCCGCTTCAACTGTCCTATGAAACCATCCTTTTACAGTAGAAAAGGGAGGTAAAGGGTATGTATCCCAGAAATTATAACTCATAGGTTTTCTATAATTTGCTAAAAGCTGATAAGCCTTTATCTTTAAGACTCTCATCTTAGCTTCTTCCTCAAGCTTCTTTATAATAGTCGTTAACTCTATTCTTCAACTCATCAAAGAAACTTCCTATATCGCTGAAGATAGTATTACAAATCTTGTTAAATTCATCTTCATTTAACCAGAAACCTTTCACATAACCAAGTATTGTATCATCCCTAATCGACCTATTATTAAAAGAGACTGAAGTAATAGAGCTTAAGATCTCAGTGTTCAAAGAATAAGCCTTCCTTTCTTTATTATAGGAAACTTTTATTCTATTTAAAAAGAAAGGATTCTTAACAGCATAGACACCACCTATTACAAATAAAGGATTTAGGTTCTCTGTTCTACCTTTTATATCCCTATTTAAAACCTTCAATACTTCTAGGACTTTGGACACACGCTCAGCCTTAGTACAGGGATCAAGATCAGTACCATCATTCTCATCTTTCCCCACTCTATCTAAGTCAATGGTAACAGTATAAGAGTATAAAGAATAATGGTGTTCAAATTGAAAAGGATTTGGATCCGAGTTGGTTCGATCAGCAAAATTCTTATTAGTTCCAAACTCTATATCACTATACATAGGTTCAAGAGAAATAGCAGGAGTTATCCTTACTACTGCTGGTCTAGTGTGAGAAGCTTTACCTCTTTCTGTTTTCATATACCCAAACAGGTCAACTTCTACATAATCTCTTATATTAGCCTCAGATTTAAACTGAATAACGCCCTGAGCATTGTGCAGAGGATCCTCCTTACCTTCATCTATAGAGAAGACTTCCTTTAGCATACGATACATATCATATCTTATAGCCTGTCTAGATAGATATGAATAAAATTCCCCTCCCCTAGAAATCTTTTTAAGTTCTGAAATATTCCCAACTCCTTCACCATAGTTTAAACTCATTCCATCAAAAACAATAGTAAGAGTCAACCCCTTAGCCATTGATATTTCCCTCCTTTCCTCTTTCTAATAATCCATTAAGAAAACTATACCCAACAGGGAAAAAGATCTCCTTGTCTCCCATCACCTTTACAAAAGTAGAAGGAATCTCCATCTCATAAGATAAGTATATCCTCATTATTGTATCCATAAATTGATTTACATCTCCAACTTTAAGAGCATTAAGTAATCTATAAGCTATCGAAGTTATCTTATTCTCTGCATTAGCATTCTTTAACATTTGAGACAATTCTCTCCCCTTATGGTACATATACCAGAGTTCTTTATCCTCCATAGTTTCCCTCCTAGAAAACATTTCTCTCTCAAATTTATATATAAGTCCATTCAATTCCTGCAGATCATAAATATTAAAACCTACTTTATAAAGTTCAGACTTTTCAGAAGACAGATAAAGCCTTAAAAGTCTATTGAGATACCCATAATTCAGGGAATTTTCTAATATCTTATCTAATAACTCTATAAGTATATATCTAGTTTCATCTTTTATCCCGTAATATTTCCTAGAAAGCTTTTTCAGTTCTTGATGATTATCTTTTATATACCTAGCCTTTTCGCTAGAAATATTAAAAGAATATACCTTAGGTAATACTTCACTCTGCAAATCTAACTCTATAACTGCTATATTCTTAAGTGTATATTCAGCTTTTATTTTTTCGGTTTCAAGAATAAGCTGAGTAAAAAACTCTACTAGAAAACTTTCTCCTTTTCCTAACTGTAGAATCTGTTCCAGTAGATTATTAGCCCTATATAACTCCTTTATAGAAGTATCTCTATTTACAAAGTAGTAGACTTTCTCATTATTTCTAGAGAATGTACTGAGTCCAGCAAAATAACACAAATAGATAAGTTCACATATTTCACAGATAGGAAGTATTGGCTTAAAGTTCCAAGAAAAGTTCAGAGAATCTGGGTTTAATCCGTAGAAAAAAGAAATCCCCGTATCAAACATAGTACCCTTCTTGGCTTTTCGCTCACCGCATACAATACACTTATAATTTTTCTCGTATTTGACCCCATTATTTAAGATCTTCTCTTCAAAATCCTTATAAAACTTTTCGAATCTATTCTGAGTTACCATATTGTTTAAAAAGCTCTTCTGTCCATAGAAGCTTCTAAGATAAATTTGTACATCAGATTCCCAAAACTCTTTATGGTTTCTCTTCATAAGATCTATAACCTCTTCCAAAAAGGCTTCTGCTTTCTCAGGATTATCTTTTATATCCGCTTTAGTAGGGATATATTCTAACTTATCTTTCAGTCCTGCAAAGTTATTCAGAATCTTTTTTACCCTCTCTAATATTACTATAGGTACTTCCGTAATATTTTCCTTATATTTTGAAGAAAGTTCTTCAGCCCTGTCTTTATCCTTTAGAAGCTTTAAGTCCTCTAAAAATTGGAAAAACTGATTTAAAACTCTTTCATATCTACCGTATCTTCTAAATGCAAAATCAAAATATCTTTGAGAAAATCCGTCTAGAATATTTCTATCAAATTCTATATAGTTTTCCCCAATACCTATAATATTTTGACTATCTAAGTCTTGATCTCCTAACATAATCCTTAAAAAACCGATAATGCCTGCGTTATATAGCCAGTCACCAAAATATACTTTTTCCATCATACTACCTCCACCATTCCAAATCCTTGAGCTCTGCGTAGACCTATGCCTGTTTTATATACTGATTCCAGGTCACCAGGCTCTCCAGATAACTCAAATGTACCGCTAAAACAGGTAAATGTATATAGCTTTTCTATCTCATTCTTTTCCTTTATCTTATGCTTAACCACTTCTTTCCTTATAGATATCGGTGTAAATTTTAATTCTTCTCTAAGCCCGATTCCCCCTCTGAGTCCTTTGAGTATCGAATCCATAATAAAGTTAAGCTCTCTAAGAAAGAACTCATAATTGTTATCCTTTTCTAGCCCAGGTAATAATGGATTTCCATCCTTATCCTCTATAAGTATTGGGGATAAAGTCCTAAATCTAACAGTACTTTGATTTATCTGCTTTTCATTCAGAAAAATAACCCTGCCCTTATTAATAAAGACTTCATTATTGTAGTTGAATGGATAGATTTTATTATTTATCAATCCGTTATATATCGTAATAAGAAACGCTGGATCTACGCTAGAGATATAAAACTCTGCAGGACTATTTAAATAAAAAACATCCTTTTCAGTTTTAAATCTTTCTTTATCGAAATTGAATCTTACCGCAAAAGAAAATGGCCTGGGTGATTTATTAACCTTTAAAATGTCATCTTCTTTATACTCGAAAAGATCCTTAAGATATTTCCTGCCCAGCTCAGAGGTCTTTAAAGACTCCTTTATTAAGCTCATAAACACATTCCTGTAGTAGACAGGTAACCTGTCTATATCGTATAAAATTTTAAATCTCATTACACACCTCTCATCTCCAAAAATATACCTTAATTATAGCATTCTCCTATCAATATTGAAATACTCACATCTTATATTAAAAACCCATAGAGGGTCATATGATGTCCCTCATACCTGCCTTGACATATAGATACATTCATTATAAAATGCAAATAAAAATTGCAATCGTTATAGAGGGAAGGTATGAAGAAGGCAAATATTCAAGAAGTAGCGAAATTAGCGGGGGTATCACCCTCTACTGTTAGCAGGGCATTGAGTGGTTACCCAGGGATAAGTGAGAAGACTAGACAGAGAATAATAGAAGTAGCGAAAAAGTTAAACTATAAACCTAACTATAGGGGACAAATTTTAACAACCAAAAGTACCAAAAATATAGGTCTCCTTATAACTGATATAACAAACCCTTTCTTTCCTGAGTTAGTAAGGGGAGCAGAAGAAACCGCTAGTGAATTTGGCTATACGATACTACTTGGAAATACTGCAGAATCTGAAGAAAAGGAGACAAATTATCTGGATTTCTTTTCTAGAGGTCCGGTAGATGGTGTTATTATATCTGCTTCTAGGATTTCTAATGAGCATATAATCAATCTTGCCGAAGATGGACTACCGATAGTAGTTATAAATAGAATACTAGAACATCCTAAAATATCCTATATTTCAACCGATATGGAAAAGGGCGGATATCTGGCAACTATGCATCTTATAAAACTTGGACACTCGAAGATTGCCTTTATAAATGGACCTAGTCACTCTGAGGCTACCGAGAAAAGATTGGCAGGTTATAAAAAGGCTCTTGCAGAATCAAAGATAAGGTATAACCCCAATCTTGTTTCCTTTAATATCCCTGTAGCAGAATCGGGTTATAGGGAGGCAATAAAACTCCTATGCGCCAAGAATCCTCCCTCTGCTATATTTACATACAATGACCTTATGGCTTTTGGGGTGATAAAGGCAGTAAAAGAATTGGGTATAAAGATACCGGAAGAATTATCAATTGTTGGATTTGACGACATATTCTTCTCCAGTTTTACAGATCCTCCGCTTACTACAATCAGACAGCCAAAGGAGGAATTAGGAAAGAAAGCTGTAGAACTTCTCCTTAAGTTAATGAATGGAGAAAGACAGAGCCTATTGCTTGAGCCTGAACTCATTATAAGAAATACAACCGCAAGGAGGGAAGAATGAAGTTTGGATGTTGTGGGTCGATAGAAGAGATAGAAATCATAAGTTCCAGTGGGGCGGACTTTATCGAGTTTACTGTTACATCAATAATGCAGGCTGATATAAGAGAGGTCAAAGAGAGATTAGATAGGGCAAACCTTAATGCCTATTCTTTTAATGTATTTCTGCCAGGCGATTTACCAATCACAGGTTACAATGTAGATAAAAAAAGGATAGAGTCCTATGTAAAGGAAGCATTAGAGAGAGTTAAGCTCTTAGGTGGAGAGGTCATAGTCTTTGGAAGCGGCAGATCAAGATCTTTTCCAGATGGATTTTCTAAAGAAACGGCTAGTTCTCAGATTATAGAGTTTCTGAATATAGTGGATAGATATGCTAAAACGTATGACATCAAGATAGCTATAGAACCCCTAAATAGGAAAGAGAGTAATATCATAAATTCTACAGTAGAGGCTCTAGAATTTGCAAATAAGATCAACAGTCCCAATATTGGAGTATTGATAGATAATTATCATGCAGATCTGGAGAATGAACCCCTATCTAATATATACAAGATAAAGGATAAACTCTACCATGTCCATGTATCAGATAGAGAGAGAGTAGCTCCTGGTAAGAATAACTATGACTTTAAGGCTCTATTTAATGTACTTAAAGAGGTAGAATACAGAGGGTCTATCTCTATAGAGTGCAGATGGGAAGACAAGAAGACCGAATTACCCAGAAGTCTTGAATATCTAAGAAAGGAGTGGGGATGAATGAGTTCTAAACTGACTAAGGTACCAGAAGGGACAGGAATCTTGGAAGTTCCAGTTCAAGGTCTTGAGTGGACAAAGTTATATGTGCTAAGACTAAAGGCTGGAGAAAAGGTATCTCTAGGAGAGGAAGAAAGGGAGACAGGATGCCTTTTAGGTACTGGCAGGATAGAGATAGATGGTAAACACGTCTTGGGTCCCAGAAATGAGATATTTAATAGTAAGCCGTGGGGATTATATATCCCGCCTGGCAAAAAGGTAGAAATCAGTGCGATCGATAATAGTGAACTTGTCTTTGCTACTGTAAAATCAGAACCAAACAGTGCAGAAGTGGCAGTAATATACCCCAGCGAGATAGAGAGGAGAGTAGTTGGTACTCATAATTGGCGAAGATACGTAACTCAGGTTATAGATAAGAGGGTCGGAGCTAGACATATAATAATGGGAGAAACGGTTAATCCTCCAGGGAACTGGTCCAGTTATCCTCCACATAAGCATGACAAACATAATCCTCCTTATGAATGGAAGATGGAAGAGGTCTATCTATATAGACTAAATCCACCCACTGGTTTTGGCTTCCAGAGGATGTATACTGAAGAGGGAGATATGGATGAGGTCTATACGATAACAGACAATACTGCCCTTCCCATTACCAGAGGATACCATCCTGTAGTTGCCGCTCCCGGATATTCGCTCTACTATCTATGGGTACTGGCTGGAGAAGATCCGGTAAATATACCTAGAGATGATGTCAAACATACCTGGGTAAAATGGGCTGAACAGATAATTAAAGAACTATAAGGAGGGAGAAGGATGTGGTACAAACTTTCTGGTTTTGGTGATGAAATATCCCCAGACTTTGAGGAACAGTTGAAGGTACTGAAAGAGGAGGGTATAGATTACCTGGAATTAAGGAGCGCCTTTGGGAAGAATGTAGTAGCTCTAACAGAAGATGACAGTAAAAAGATAAAAGAGATGCTTGACAAGTATGGGATAAAGGTATCTGCTATAGCTTCCCCGATAGGAAAGGTTAGAGCCAGGGAGGATATAGAGGGACAGAAGGAGAAACTCCAGAATGCTATAAGGTTGGCTAAATTTTTTGATACTCCTTATATAAGGATATTCTCCTTCTATCCAGAAGAAGGAATGAGTATAGAAGAACTTAGAGAGATATCTTTGGAGAGATTGGGAGAACTGGTAAAGATTGCAGAAAAGGAAGGAGTTATACTATTACACGAGAATGAGAAGAAGATATATGGAGATATTCCCGAGAGATGTCTCGATATATTAAAGAGTATAAATTCTCCAAATTTAAAGGCGGTCTTTGATCCATCAAACTTCATTCAGTGTAATGTAAAACCTTTTAGAGAGGCTTATCCGATCCTTGAAAACTATATAGAGTATGTACATATAAAGGATGCTCACTTCTCAGACGGAGTTGAAGTCCCTGCAGGAGAGGGGGATGGAGAGATAAAAGAGATACTGCTCTCCTTAAAGGCGAAAGGTAAGGAATATTTCTTGAGCCTTGAACCGCATCTGGCTCATAGTGGACAATTTCAGGGGTTTTCTGGTCCTGAACTCTTTAAAAAGGCATCTCAAGCATTAAAGAAGATTCTATCTGAGATAGAGGGGTGATGACAATGGATAAAGTAAGATTTGGGATAGTCGGCTGTGGTGTTATTGGCCCAACTCATGCAGAGGCTATAAAAAATATAGAGATAGCAGAGCTAAAAGCGGTGTGTGATATTATACCGGAAAGGGCTAGGGATCTAGGAGAAAAATATGGGGTTGATTGGTATACAGACTATGATGAAATGCTAGCCAGAAACGATATAGATGTGATAAATATCTGTGTCCCCAGCGGGTTACATGCAGAGTTGGGAATAAAGGCAGCAAAGGCAGGAAAACATGTTCTGGTAGAAAAACCCATAGATATTACTCTGGAGAAGGCTGATGCACTTATAGAGGCATGTCAAAAGGCAGGGGTCAAGCTTAGTGTGATATCACAACACAGGTTTGACCCTGGCATCAGAGAACTCAAATCAGCCATAGATTCAGGGAAAATCGGCAAGCTTGTTATGGCTGATGCCTATGTAAAATGGTGGAGAACACAGGAATATTATGACAGTGCAGGTTGGCGTGGCACCTGGGCTCTAGATGGTGGAGGGGCGTTGATGAATCAATCGGTACACTTTGTGGACCAGCTCCTCTATCTTGCCGGACCTGTAAAGGAAATAACCGCATACTGTGGCACACTGGCCCATAAGATAGAGGTGGAAGATGTAGCTATAGCCATAATAAAGTATAAGAATGGAGCCCTTGGGGTAATTCAAGGTTCAACTGCCTGCTATCCTGGTTTTAAAGAAAGGATAGAAGTCCATGGGACAAATGGTAGCGTGGTAGTCGAGGGTCCATTTGTAAGAGACTGGTTGATAAAGGGTGAAGAAAGGAAAGGTGTATCTAATCAGGGAGAATCGGCATCCAGTGACCCAAGAGCACTTTTCATAAAGGGACACATCGCACAGATACAAGATATGGCAGAGGCAGTCTTATATAACAGAACGCCCAGTATCACAGGAGAGGATGGGAGAAGAGCTATTCAGTTTATACTTGCAGTATATGAATCTAGTAGGACAGGGAAGGCAGTCGAGATAAAGGATTAATTAAGGAGGAACTACAATGGAAGCATTTTCTTATGATATAGGTATAACCAACAGGATGTCTCACATCTTTGCAAAAGATGGAAAAGCTATGGTCTTAGCTATAGATCACAGACAGCGAGGCATTCAGGAAGGAATAGATAATTTCAACAGATTAATCTCACTTATAGAGAGACTTTCTCCATATCTAGATGCTATAATGACCACAAAAGAACCACTGGCGCAACTCATAGTTAATGGAAATTTGAGAGACAAAGGGCTGGTCCTGAGCCTTAACAGGACTGGGCTAGCAGGGGCAACTTTTGAGATGGATGATAGACTTGTCTGTACGGTAGAGACTGCCCTTAGATGGGGCCTGGATGGGGTAAAACTTCTTATAAAGTTCAATAGAGAAGACCGCTTTACTAATGAGCAGTTGACACTCCTGGCTAATATAGTGGAAGAGTGTGAAAGGTGGTCTATGCCCCTTATGGTAGAACCTCTATATATGAACCTAGAGGATGGGAAATTAGTTATGGACAGATCTTACGAGGCGATAAAGTGGGTCTCTATAATAACCAATGACTTTAGGGTACCCATCCTCAAGATACCATACGTCAAGTGTAATTCCAGGGAAGAGGGAATCGAAAGGTTCAAAAAGATAGTAGATAGTGTAAATGCTAAGGTCTTACTACTTGGAGGTCCAAAAAGGGATAATCCTCTGGATGTCCTTAGAGACTTCGAAGATGGGGTAAAGGCTGGAGCAAGTGGCTTTGTCGTTGGGAGGAATGTATTCTTGAGCGAGAAGCCAGAGGTGATGGCTCTAGCTATGAAGCTTATACTCCATGAAGGTTATTCTTCTGAGGAGGCATACAAGGAGGCGCTGGATAATGTGGGAAGAACTTTATAGAGAGGCTCTGGAAGAGGGTTGGAAGAAACTACAGAAGATTCCAGGTGTAATAACCGGATTTCATTCTACTATAGATGGGCTGAAAAGGGTAGATGAAGAACTTCTAAAGAGGCTTCTAGCTCAGTTTCCACATATGAAGAATATACCTGATGAGCCAACACCAGTTATAAGAACACCGGAAGATCTTATCAGCGATCTCCTCATTTCCATAAGGGAAGGTCTGGCATATCAGAGGATGATAGAGAACGAAGAGACATTCAAATGGACACTAGAGAACATTGGCTATGATCAACTGAGACTTGGCGGAACATCTGCAAATATGGCTAGCCTTCTATCACCTCTACCTATCAATAAGATCCTTGTATACGCAAACCCGTTGACCAAGGAGTTAGCAGAATTATTTCCAGAAAGAGAGAACCTCTTTGTCCTAACAAGAGAGGATGGAAGACCAGTTCTTAAATCCCCCAGAAAGGCATGGAAAGATCAGGGAATATTTGCCATACACTGGATACTGGAGTATAACAAGGGTCTAAAGGTAGAGTTAGATGGGGTATCATTTGAATCTCCCAGAGCCAATAGATTCATCGCGGCATGGAATCCTGTAAACTGCAGATTGAAGGTCAGCGAAGAGTTTAAAGAGGATATATTCCTTATATCAGATAGGTTTACGCATTTCCTGGTATCTGGCTTTCATATTCTTTTAGAGAAATATCCTGAGGGCAAAACCTGTGAAGACTTTATAGTTCCAGTTGCCAGTTTTGTGAAGGAGATGAGAGAAAAACTTGGATTAAAAGTTCACTACGAGTTTGCCTCTATTGGAAGTCCTGTAATAAGAGGCTTAGTGGCAAAATACATATTCCCCGTGATAGATAGCCTTGGATTGAATGAGATAGAATTTGCAACCCTGCTTAATGACTTTGGTGAACAGGAGTTATCGCAGGAACTCAAGGATACCAGATTCCCTGTGGTAAAACTGGTAGATGGACTGTTGAAGGTTATAAAAAGAACAACGTTAAAAAGGATCCAGTTACATACACTTGGACATTATATATCTATTACCAGAGAGAGGAATGAACTTGAAGAGAGAACAGCACTTCTATTCTCTGCTATCCTGGCTGCTACAAGGTCACTACTTGGTAGATATGAAACATTGGATGACTTAAAGAAAGGGCTTGAAGTACCAACAATTACACTTACGGGTTATGAAGGTATCAGAAAGATTGACGACTTTAATCTAATAATAGTGCCCACTAAGGTCGTTCAATCTCCGAAACTTACAGTAGGTTTAGGTGATATAATATCATCATCAGGATTCTTATTAAGCTAGGAGGTGTATACATTGAAGGTTTACATAACAAGACGTATCCCTGAGCCTGGAATAGAGATGATTAGAAAGGAACACGAAGTAGAGATAAATCCATATGATAGGGTATTGACCAGAGAAGAGTTACTTCAGGCTGTAAAGGGTAAAGATGGTATACTCTGTCTTTTGACAGACAAGATAGATGCAGAGGTATTTGATGCTGCTGGACCACAACTTAAAGTTGTAAGTAACTATGCAGTAGGGTATGACAATATAGATGTGAACGAAGCAACAAAGAGAGGTATAGTAGTAACGAATACACCAGGAGTTCTCACTGAGACTACTGCAGACCTAGCTTGGGCTCTCATCCTGGCTACTGCCAGAAGGATAGTGGAGGCGGATAAATTTACAAGAGCCGGCAAATACGAAGGTTGGGCTCCTATGCTCTTCCTCGGGCAGGATGTATATGGAAAGACACTAGGTATAGTAGGTATGGGAAGGATTGGACAGGCAGTGGCAAGAAGAGCCAAAGGGTTCAATATGAAGGTCCTATATAATGATATAAGAAGGATACCAGAAGAAACCGAAAAGGAGCTGAACGCCACATTTGTATCTCTGGATGAACTTCTAGAACAGAGCGACTTTGTCTCTCTCCATACCTATCTATCCCCCGAGACATACCATCTGATAAATGAAGAAAGATTGAGAAAGATGAAGAAGACTGCTTATCTTATAAATACATCCAGGGGTCCAGTGGTAGATGAAAGTGCACTAGTAAGGGCATTGAAAGAGGGTTGGATAGCAGGAGCAGGTTTAGATGTCTATGAGTTCGAGCCTAAACTCGTTCCAGGATTAGCAGAATGTGAGAATGCTGTACTGCTACCACACATAGCCAGTGCAAGTGTAGAGACAAGGACAAAGATGGCTACAATGGCTGCAGAGAATCTCCTAGCTGTCTTAGCAGGTAAGATGCCACCAAATCCGGTAAATCCAGAAGTATTAAAGAAATGAAAATACTGGTAGCTCCTAACGCATTTAAGGAAGCACTCTCTGCCAAAGAGGCAGGAGAGGCTATAAAGGGAGGGCTTTTAAGAGCCCTCCCTAATAGTGATATTGTGGTTCTTCCAATAGCAGATGGCGGGGATGGGACTATAGAAGTCTTAGTGGAGGCAACAGATGGGGAATTTATAGAAAAAGAGGTAACTGGACCTCTGGGTGAAAGGGTGGTGGCAAAGTTTGGTATCCTCGGTGATGGAGAGACGGCTGTTATAGAGATGGCAAGGTCTTCTGGATTAGCCTTGGTACCAAAAGAAAAGAGAAATCCAGCAATTACCACGACATACGGAGTTGGGGAACTTATAAGATCTGCGCTGGAAAGGGGAGCAAGGAGAATACTTGTAGGGATAGGTGGAAGTGCTACCAATGATGGTGGAGCAGGAATGGCTCAAGCCCTGGGGGCAAAACTCCTCGATAAAGATGGTAATGAGCTACCATTTGGGGGATTGGCTCTTAAGGACCTTGTATCTATTGATATGAGTAATTTTCACCCACTAGCTAGAGAGTGTGAAGTTATAGTGATGGCAGATGTCAAGAATCCTCTCTGTGGACCTGAAGGTGCTTCATATGTCTATGGACCGCAAAAAGGCGGTACAAAAGAACTTATAGAGGAGCTAGACAGGGCTCTATTTAATTTTGCCCAGGTAATTAAACGGGATTTAGGGAAGGATATACTGAACCTCCCCGGCGCTGGAGCAGCCGGAGGATTAGGTGGTGGACTGGTTGCCTTCTTAAATGCAAGATTAAGACCCGGTATTGATGTGGTATTAGAGATATTAAACATAGAAGAGAGACTAAATGGAGTAGATATAGTTATAAGTGGAGAGGGAAAGATAGACGGACAGACAATATTTGGCAAGGGTCCTGCAGGGATAGCAAAAAAGGCTAAAGAAAGAGCGATACCAGTAATACTATTAGGTGGAGCTGTGGACGAAGACGCCGATATACTAAGGAGAGAGGGATTGGCTGACGCTCTATTTTCTATCACTAGAGGGCCCATAACTTTAGAGGAATCTATAAGACAGACGAGAGAACAACTGGAGTGGATCTCTTATCAGATTGGAGGATTGATAAAGGCACTTACCTCCTGACAAGTTGTCTTATCTATTAGTTTATAGTATAATACCTTAGGAATATCTATCGATAAGGATGTGTTATGTCTAGAGAGAGCTCTATAAGTAGAACTACTAGAGAAACGGATATAAAAATAAAGCTTAACATAGATGGAACTGGAAAGAGTAATATAGATACTGGTATTGGTTTTTTCAATCATCTTTTAACCTCTTTTGCCCTCTACAGTGGATTCGATATAGAACTCGATGCCAAAGGGGATCTGGATGTAGATGGACACCATCTCTGTGAGGATGTTGGTATTGTTCTTGGTTCCGCCTTTAATAAGGCACTGGGGGATTTTAAGATCAAAAGATTTGGTTATTCTATAACTCCCATGGATGATGCCCTGATAATCTCAAGCGTAGACATCAGCGGTAGGCCATATTTCGAAACTGGCAAGTTATTTGTAAATAGTCTTATAGGGACATTTCAGACAGAATGGCTTTTAGAGTTTTTAAGGGCATTTGCTATGAATGGCAGGATAACCCTCCATATCCTAAGACTCAGAGGTATCAACTCTCATCATATAGCTGAATGTATTATGAAATCTCTGGGTATGTCTCTAAAAGAGGCTGTAAAGAGAACAGATGATATTCTTTCTACCAAAGGGGTCTTGTAAGGATTGATTACTATAATAGACTATGGAGCAGGAAACCTCTTCAGTGTCAGAAAAGCCATAGAGTATTTTGATATAGACGTAGTTATCTCAGATAATCCCGAAGATATACTCAAGGCGGAGGGCTTAATCCTCCCTGGAGTAGGAGCCTTCGGCTGGGGAATGAAGCTTTTAGAGGAGAAGCGCCTCTGCGAGTCTATCAGAGAGGCTGTAAATAAAGGGATACCGCTTCTTGGAGTCTGTCTTGGCTTACAGCTCCTCTTTGAAGAGAGTGAAGAATCGCCAGATGTTAGCGGATTAGGATTTATAAGAGGTAGAGTGAAAAGGCTTCCCAATGACCTTCCCCTTCCCCATATCGGCTGGAATCAGGTAAAGATAATAAAAGATACTCCAATATTTAAAGGAATCAATCAGAATAGTTTTTTCTACTTTGTCCATTCCTACTATGGAGAACCCTTAGATAGAGATTCTGTATATGGCATAACTGAGTATGGTATTGAATTTCCATCTGTTATATGCAAGGAGAATATATTTGCCGTACAGTTCCATCCTGAAAAGAGTAGCAGTGAGGGATTAAAGATCTATAGAAACTTTCTAGAGGTCGTCTATGGAAATAATACCAGCTATTGATATAATAGAAGGAAGATGCGTGAGACTCACTAGGGGCGACTTCAGTAAAAAGACCGTCTATAGTGATAACCCAATAAGAGTGGCTAAAGAGTGGGAGAATAAAGGAGTGGATAGAATACATATAGTAGACCTGGATGGAGCTAAGTCAGGCAGACCTGTAAACAGAGATATCATAATGAAGATAATAGAATCGGTAAATGTACCTGTGCAGATTGGTGGAGGGATTAGGTCCTTAGATTCTATAGCAGACTACATAAATGGAGGAGCTAAGAAGGTTATACTTGGTAGTATAGTATTTGAGGATGAAAATATCCTAAAAGAAGCTATCTCAAAATATCAGGAAAATATAATAGTAAGCCTAGATGTAAAAGGGGGAAAGATCTTTATACACGGATGGTTGAAGGAGATAGGATTTAATTATATAGAGATTGGTAAGAACTTGAGAGATGTTGGAGTCAAGGAATTTATCTATACCAACATAGAGAGAGACGGAACTCTAGAGAGTCCAGATATAGATGGATTAAAGAGATTTATAGACTCTGTAGGGGTACCAACCATAGCGTCTGGCGGTATATGTAAGATAGAAGATATCAAAAGGGTAAAAGAGGCGGGAGCCGTTGGAGCTATTATAGGCAAGGCACTCTATGAAGGTAAAATCAGCTTAGAAGAGGCGATAAGATATGCTCACTAAAAGGATAATACCCTGCCTTGATGTAAAGGATGGAAGAGTAGTTAAAGGGACACATTTTATAGAATTAAAAGATGCCGGAGACCCTGTAGAACTGGCAGAGTACTACGACAGGGAAGGAGCAGACGAACTAGTATTTTTAGACATAACCGCATCTATTGAGAGAAGAAAAACTATAGTAGAACTTGTTAAAAGAACTGCTTCAAAAGTATTTATCCCCTTTACTGTAGGAGGTGGTATAGGTAGTATAGAAGAGATAAGAGAGATACTCAGATCAGGCGCAGACAAGGTGTCTATAAATACACAGGCGGTAAAGAATCCTTCTCTTATAAAAGAAGCCTCTGAGATCTTTGGATCACAGTGCATTGTTGTAGCTATAGATGCAAAGAGAGACAGAGACATAGGAGGTTGGAGGGTCTATATAAATGGGGGGACTACTCCCACTGAGTTAGAAGCAGTAGAATGGGCAAAAGAGGTAGAAAGATTAGGGGCAGGAGAGATTCTGCTTACGAGTATAGATGCGGATGGAACACAACAGGGTTATGATATAGCTCTCACCAGAGCAGTTGCGGAAGCGGTTAACATACCTGTTATTGCCTCTGGAGGGGCTGGGAGTTTGGAACATATAAGAGATGCATTGAAGGAGGGAAAGGCTAGTGCCGCACTGATAGCCTCTCTACTCCACTATAAAAGATATACGATAAGAGAGATAAAAGAGTATCTAAAGAAGGAAGGGATCCCTGTACGGCTATAGATTTCTCTGGGATAAAGTTCAATAAGGACGGGTTAATTCCTGCTATTATACAGGAGGCTAATTCCGGTGAGGTTCTTATGTTAGGTTATATGAATGAGGAATCTCTACAAAAGACTATCGAGACAGGAACAACATGGTTCTGGAGTAGAGAGAGACAGAAATTGTGGAATAAGGGAGAAACCAGTGGGAATATACAGAAAGTAAAAGAGATCAGAGTGGACTGCGATGGGGATGCATTACTTGTAATAGTAGAACAGGAAGGAGTAGCCTGTCATACGGGACATCTATCCTGCTTCTTCCAGGAGATGTACTCTAAAGAGGGTAATAGCAGGTTTAATCTGGATAAGCTCTATGACATCATTCTATCTAGGAAGATTAATCCTACTAAAGATTCATACACCTCTCAACTCTTAATGGAAGGGACTGAAAAGATACTTAAAAAGATAGGTGAAGAGATAGTAGAGGTCCTTTTAGCTGGAGTAAAGAAGGATAAAGGTGAGGTTATATATGAAATCTCCGACCTATTCTATCATATCTTGGTTCTAATGGCTGATTTGGGAATAACTCCCCAGGATATTTACAGGGAGTTGGCAGAAAGACATAGTAAGAAGCAAAATCCTAGGTCTATGAGACTATAATAAAGGAGGAGTGACGATCGTATGAGTAATAACACTTTACTGACGCTTTCTACAATCATAGGAGGTGGGACATTACTGCTGGCATATTACTTCTACTACTGGGTACAGAAACAGCCAGCAGGTACAGAGAAGATGAGGGAGATAGCATCTGCTATACATGAGGGGGCATCGGCATTCTTGAAGAGGGAGTACCTGACTCTTGCTTACTTTGTCATTGTTATGACCGCTGTCATAGCTATATTTATCAATCCCTATAGCGCCATAGCGTATATCATGGGTAGTGTATCTTCAATATTTGCCGGGTGGTTTGGTATGCAGGCTGCAACTAGAGCCAATGTAAGAACCACAGAAGCGGCTAAGAAGGGACAGTCTCAGGCTCTAAGGGTAGCATTTACCGGTGGCTCTGTAATGGGGCTTGCAGTTGCAGGCTTGGGTGTGTTTGGCCTCTCGATAGCCTATCTGATCTTTAAAGATCCAAATATTATAAACGCATTTGGAATGGGAGCCAGTTCTATAGCCCTATTTGCTCGTGTAGGAGGAGGCATATATACAAAGAGTGCCGATGTAGGGTCAGACCTTGTGGGAAAAGTAGAAAAGAATATACCTGAAGATGACCCGAGAAATGCAGGGGTTATAGCGGACAATGTTGGAGACAATGTTGGAGATGTCGCCGGGATGGGGGCAGACCTATTCGAATCGTATGTAGGAGCGGTCATAGCAGCTATGGTTATTGGACTTACTGCTTTTTCCAAGGACTTATCTCTTAATGCAGTCTTATATCCTCTAATTCTTATAGCGGTTGGAACCGTAGCCTCTATAATCGGGTCTTTCTATGTACAGCTATTTGGTAAAGGGGATCCCCAATCTGCTCTTAGATGGGGGACATACGTATCCGCAATTATACTGGTGATAGTTGCCATTCCATTGACCAAGTCATTACTAAACACTTATAACCCACTCTGGGCGTTACTCTCTGGACTTATAGTGGGGATAATCATTGGGCTTGTATCTGAATACTATACCTCTGGTAAGCCCATAATAAGTCTTGCTGAAAGTGCACAGACCGGCGCTGGGACAGTCATAATAAGAGGACTTGCGTTAGGGATGAAGAGTATCATAATACCTGTCATTATAATCGCAGCCTCTATTGGTATATCCTGGTATCTTAACGGACTTTATGGGATAGCTATAGCTGGAGTTGGAATGCTGGCTACCATAGGAATAGTGATGTCGACAGATGCCTATGGGCCAATAGCAGATAATGCTGGTGGTATTGCAGAGATGGCTGGGCTTGGTGCAAACATTCGTAAGATAACCGACAGGTTAGACGCACTAGGAAATACCACTGCAGCTATAGGTAAAGGTTTTGCCATTGGTTCCGCTGCGCTAACTGCTCTTGCCCTCTTTAGTGCCTATACCCATACTGTAGGTCTGAGTGTAGTCAACATACTCTCTGTAAAGTCTCTAATAGGTGCATTCATAGGTGCCTTAATGCCGTTTATGTTCTCAGCATTTGCTATGGAAGCGGTAGGTAGAACTGCCAATTTAATAGTGGAAGAGGTAAGGAGACAGTTTAGAGAGATTAAAGGGCTTATGGAAGGAAAGGCAAGAGCAGATTATGCCCGTTGTGTAGATATAGCTACTAAAGGGGCATTGAGAGAGATGCTAACACCCAGTATCATAGCAGTAATTGCCCCTATAGCTATGGGTCTGATACTTGGTAAGGAAGCGGTAGGAGGATTTTTACTTGGAGCCATACTAACTGGTGTAGCCTTAGCTATTATGATGGCTAATAGTGGCGGCGCATGGGATAATGCCAAGAAGTATATAGAAGCAGGAAATCTTGGCGGTAAAGGAACCCCCACACATGCAGCAGCAGTGATTGGTGATACAGTAGGAGACCCATTCAAGGATACGGCAGGTCCATCTATGAATATACTCATAAAGCTTATGTCTATAATAGCACTGGTATTCGGAGTAATATTTAAGTAGTCTTAAGATAAGTTAAAAAAGCGGGGAGGACCTTCCCCGCTTTTTTATTTTCATGCAGTAACTCTAGATAAGCCTGCAAATAAACAAATCTTTATTACCAAAAATATATCTACACCCATATATAGTCTTATTAGATCTAAACTTTTGAGGTTCTAGCCAGAATAGATTCAAGCTCCTGTTTAAGTCTATTAACCTCCTCCTTTAATGACTCTACCTCTCGTTGTAATCTCTCTATAATTTCATACTCTATGTCTGGGACGTCACCGTGTGCCAACTGCTCAGCAGGTGTAAGTCTATGTCCATTCCTCCTCACTATCTTCCCCGGTACTCCCACCACTGTAGAATTTGGCGGGATAGACTTTAAAACTACTGAACCTGCACCTATCTTTACATTATCCCCTATAGTTATTGGTCCAAGGATCTTTGCCCCTGCACCAACTACTATATTGTTCCCCAAAGTAGGATGCCTCTTCCCTTTATCCTTACCTGTTCCGCCTAGGGTAACCCCCTGATAGAGTAAAACATCATCTCCAATCTCTGTAGTCTCTCCTATAACTACCCCCATTCCATGGTCTATAAAAAATCCTTTACCTATCCTGGCTGCTGGATGTATCTCTATACCTGTCCACCTTCGAATCATATACGATATACATATCGCTATAGACCTAAGCCCTATCTTCCAGAACCAGTGAGCTATCCTATACCCTATAATGGCATGAAAACCCGGATAAAAGAGTATCACCTGTAAGGCATTCCTAGCTGCCGGGTCCTTCTCAAAAACCGCCTTAAAATCAGCCTTTAATGTCTCAAACATCATATCCTCCAATGAAACATTACTATTATAGTAATAATAATTATATATCTGAATCTACAGGGAGTAAAGATATTCATGAAAATAAAACTAGC
>CAZZLK010000081.1:0-12092 GCA_964655195.1 uncultured bacterium | reverse complement strand
TTCTGCATACTCCCACTTTCCATACTTGTAGTATGGATGGTTCTTATCAAATTGACGGTCAAAACTAAACTTTACAGCCTCAGCATTGAATGGGGTTCCATCGTGGAACTTTACACCTTTTCTGAGCTTGAAGGTCCAGACCTTTCCATCTGAAGATGCTTTCCAGCTTGTAGCTAGAACCGGAATTATGTCTGTCGTCTCACCCTTAAATCCAACAAGGCCTTCAAATATCATCTCTGTTACTCTGGTGGATTCTCCATCTGTTATATCTGCGGGATCTAACCCTACAGAATCTCCACCTCTACCAAAGATCAGCGTTCCTCCATACTTAGGGGTCTCTGCTCCAAAAGCCATCGAGCCAAGGAACAGAAAAACCGCCAGCAATAACCCTATAAATCTTTTCATCCTCTTCACCTCCTAGATAAAATTTTATTAAATGATAACTGTTTAACCATCATAAGTCAATATACTTATACCTTGAAGTATTTGAACTGAGGTAGGTACTCTTTATTTGCCTCAAACATCTCATTTACCATATCCCTTATCTCAGCAAGGCTGAGCACAGCAGAAGTCAGTGGATCGTAGCATACCGCATGAAATACTTTCATCGGATCTCCTGTCAGCGAACCTTCTACAGCCAATTCCTCGCACATCGAGTTTACATAGTTTAAAATCGCTACCTGCGGTGGTAAAGAACCCACCTTTATTGGGCTAAAGCCTCTCTTTGATGCCACTATAGGTACCTCTACACATGCCCCATATGGTAGGTTATCTATCAGTCCAAAGTTCCTTATGTTTCCATTAAATTCAAACATCGTTCCATCCCCTATTATGGCGTTAAATATGTAAGCCGCATACTCTTTACCTCTCTTTAATTCCACAGGGGCATGCTCTAACCAGTACTTAACATCTTCTTTCCAAGTATCTTCTCTGGCTAGATACTCCTTTAATATATAGGCATACTCTCCCGGATTCCATCCCGTCCCGTGCGTGCAGTACTTCTCTATAAGGTCCGGTCTTTTCCTAAACCACGCATTGTACTCTGAGTTATGCCCACTTGACTCTGTTACATAGTATCCTAGGTGTAAAAACATCTCATTCCTTACCTGCTCTTCGTTGTATATTTCCGGTCTCGTAGTTACTGCTTCTCTTATTAATGGATACGCGTCCTTTCCTTTCCATTTGAATTCCAAGAACCATGCCTGGTGATTTATCCCTGCACAGAAGTATGTTATCTCTTCCATCGGCGCCCCTATCCATCTTGCTAGCATCTCTGCAGTACCCTGTACACTGTGACACAATCCTACCACATTCACCTTGCTTACTGTCTGCATAGCCCTACATAGCATTGCCATAGGGTTTGTATAGTTCAGAAAGACTGCATTCGGTGCATATTTTTCTATATCCCTGCATATGTCTAACATTACCGGTATGGTCCTTAATGCTCTGAATATACCTGCTGGGCCTCTAGTGTCTCCTACGTTTATATCCACACCATACTTCTTCGGTATCTCTATATCATTCCTCCACACATTTACACTGTGAGCCAGTATTGTACATACTACTCCATCTGCCCCATCCAACGCCTCTGCCCTATTTAATGTAGCCTGTATCTTTGCAGGATAATTACCCACCTTTATAATCTTTTCTACCGCGGTCTTTGCAAAATTCAACCTCTCCTCGTCTATGTCCATAAGTGCAAGTGTTGCGTCCTGAAATGCAGGAAATGTAAGTAAGTCTCTTACCAATCCTCTTGTAAAACCTAGACTCCCTGCCCCTATAAATGTTATCTTCTTTGACATAAGATCACTCCCTTCTTATATTTATTACTCTGAAATTATAACACAACTATTTAAGAGATATATACTGTTTACTTATCTCCATAGGTGACTCTAAAGGTCCAGAGAGAGGTCTTAACCGGAACCTGTAGGTATAACTTCTATCTGGATATATGGTAAACTCAGGATGAGGTCTTGCCCCCCAGCTATCATCTCCGCCTACACCCATCTGTCTATAATTTAATCTTAATATTATCTCATCTCTGGGTTTTAACTCGTAAGGGTGTCTAGCTCTTTCTAAATCTTCCGGCTTATAGTACAATGCACTTATCTCCAATTTCGGCATCCCAATAGCTAATAGACCAAAACCATTTTCGTCTGTAAGGGAGACCCATCTAACATCTGTCTTATTACCGTTCTCCGAAGGCCTCAGGTATGGGACAAACTGTTCTTCTACAGTACTACTATAAACTCCTATATCAGAACCTCTATTACGGTCACAGTAGTTTTCCCAAGGGCCACGCCCATACCACTTTATATTTTTAAACTCCTTTGGGAGAGAGAGCATCATACCAATAACAGGAATCTCAGGCAGATTATCTCCAGGGATTAAGGTGCTCTCTAAAACTATATCTCCACTACCATATACCGTATAAAAGACTCTATACTTCGAGCGATTGGCTGTAGGAAGTAAAAATGAAATATCTATAGTTACAGCCTTATTTTTTATGTTACTCATCTTAAAACTCTCAACTCTTCTTTTCTCTCCCGCGTCTCTCCAGACACCAGTCCTCACCGGCATCCCATTTCCACGATCGTTATCTAAAGGAGCTCTCCAGAAATTAGGTATAGGTCCACTCCTTAAAAGCATCCTTCCTTTACACTTATAAGAACTTATTGTACCCTTATCTTTATCAAAGATGACCTGAAAATCCTTTCCTACAATGACAACATCTTTTTTAGATTCTTTTACATCTAATGATGGCATTTCTGATAGTGACATAACTTTTGGCTTTGGAGTCTCAAATGGAATATTAAATTGTTCTCTTGCTACCTCATAGCCCTTAGGTGCCCAGAGAGTATCTTCTTTCAAAGAAAATCTTACATTAAGCCAGTACTCTGTATTTGGTTTGGTCTTAGGCTTTTTAAAGCTTATTGTTACTATCTTTTCGCTAAGAGGAGGTATATTAAGGTCTCTGATTTTACCCTTCTGTATAACCTTATCATCCTCTAATAATTCCCAGGAACATTCAAAGGCACTCAGGCTTGTAAAAAGATATTTATTTATTATCTTTACCTTCCCTATCAATATATTGATTTCTTTGACACCTATATTCTGGTATATCCTTTTTACCTCCCAGAGTTCAGGTTGAATGTTTCTATCAGGAAAAACAAGTCCATTAGCACAGAAATTACCATCATTAGGCTTATCTCCCCAATCTCCTCCATAGGCGAAGAAATACTCGTCAGGTCTTCCGGGTATCTTCCACCTGAGAGCCTGATCAACCCAATCCCAGATAAATCCTCCCTGAAGATTGGGATAACGCTCAATTACATCCCAGTATTTAAAGAGATTACCGACACTATTACCCATAGCATGAGAATACTCACAGAGTATATATGGTTTTGCATTTCCCAATATACCATAGGTCTCAACTTCTTCAACTTTTGCATACATATGGCTCTCTATATCTGCTATCTCATTATAACCTTCATAATGAATCAGCCTTGTAGGATCATTCTTTCTTATCCAATCAGCCATCTTTTTAAAATTTTCACCATAGCCTGCTTCATTCCCTAACGACCAGATAAGCACAGAAGGATGATTTTTATCCCTCTCTACCATATTCTTTACTCTATCAAGACAGGCGGAGGTCCACCTAGGATCACTTCCAGGGACACCTTCAGATATTGCACCGTGAGATTCTATATTCGCCTCATCTATCACATAAATTCCGTACTTATCACACAAGTCATACCAATAAGGATGATTAGGATAATGTGATGTTCTAACAGCATTTATATTGAATCTCTTCATTAAGATTATATCCTGAAGCATCCTCTCCTTGGAAACATATTTACCGGTGTCCGGATCTATTTCGTGTCTATTTACCCCTTTAAAAACAATGGGTCTCCCATTTAAGAGCATCTGATTCTCCTTTATCTCAAACTTTCTAAAACCTATCTTACAGCTTTCTAATTCAAGAATATTATTCTTGGAATCCTTAAGGATTAACACCAGGGTATATAGGTCTGGATACTCCGCAGACCACTTGAGAGGATTCTTCACTAATTTCCTAGAGGAAAGAACTATCTCCTGATCTTTTTCTATAGTTATATCGCTACTTACAGGTTCTCTAAAGGCCAACCTGTTTTCTCTATCGTATAGGGCATATTCCAGTTTATACCCCAATACCTTATTGTTTGAATAGTTCCTTATGTGAAATCTTATCTTTAGCTCGGCATCTTTATAATTTTTATCTAAATCTGTAATCACACTAAAATCCCTTATATGAACTTTAGGAGTAGAGTACAGATAAACATCTCTATATATACCGCTAAGGCGTATTGCATCCTGATCTTCAAGCCAACTTCCATCTGACCATCTGTAAACCTCAACAGCAACAGTATTTTCTCCTTCCCTAATATATCTTGTTATATTAAACTCCGCAGGACTTCTACTATCCTCACTGTACCCAACATATCTACCATTTATCCAGAGATAAAATGCAGATTCCACTCCTTGAAAGGATATAAAGATCTCTCTATCTCTCCATCGTTTTGGAAGTACAAATGTCCTTTTATAAGACCCTATTGGATTATACAATGTCGGAGCAAATGGAGGCTTAGGTCTTTCATACCCAACCCATGGATATACGATATTTGTATATATAGGATAGTCATAACCCTGTAACTGCCAGTTACTTGGGACCTGAATTTCATTCCAGCTATTCACATCATAATCTTCCCTGTAGAAATTAACTGGTCTTTCTAATGGATTCTTTGCCCAATGAAACTTCCAAGTGCCATTTAAAGAGACATAGTAAGGAGAATCTTCATAATTTCCTTCTAAAGCCTGTTCTAGAGTAGAAAATGGCATTAGACTGGCATGAGGAGGTTCTCTATTTATCTGAAATATCTCTGGATTATTATTCCATTCCGGATAACTGGACTCTGCATATGTTATTATATTAAAAAAGTTCAGGAGGATGATTAATAACAGAAGTATCTTTAATACTCTCATAACATCCTCCATTATGAAACACTATGTAGATGGGAATAACCTCTTTACCAGTTTAGCTATACGTTTACCGTATTCTCTACACGATCTTATGGACCTTTCATCGGGACTACCTATTGAGACAGGACCATAGTGATCTCCGCCAGGGTTACCCTGTACGATCATCCCGTGGACCAATAGTGCTTCTATTATAGAGATCAGAGTGGTCTCATTCCCTCCAGCGATACCTCCAGAAGATGCAAAAGCCCCTCCTACTTTACCATCTAATTTTCCATGGAACTTCACACTCTCATCCAGTAACTTTTTGATCTCCCCTGCAGGTAAGCCATAGTATGTTGGAGAACCAATGATGATACCATCATACTCCAGAAGTTCTTCTACCTTTATATCTTTTACATCTTTTACTACTACATCTATGCCTTCCTCCCTTATCCCTTCCTCTATACCGAGAGCCATCTTTTTTGTATTCCCCGTTCTTGAATAGTAGACTATAAGCACCTTAGCCATAAATTCTAATCCCTCCTCTCCCAAGATTTATGATATAATTCTAACTTGAAATCTCTAAAAAATCTATATTAATGGAGGCAGGAAAGTGAAAGGTAAGGTAAGAGTTGCTCTGATTGGTTGCGGAAGGGTAGCGGGGGTCCATGCACAGGCACTAAAGAGGTTGCAGGAAACAGAGTTAAAGGCGGTAGTAGATATAGTTGAAGAGAAAGCCAGATTCTTCAGTGAGACCTACGATGTAAAGGACTGGTACACCGATTATCACAAGGTCTTAGAGAGAGACGATATAGACGCTGTAGAGATATGTCTTCCGCACTATCTTCACGCCGAGGTAGCTATAAAAGCTATGAAGTCAGGTAAACATGTACTTACAGAAAAACCTATGGCTATAACACTGGAAGATGCTGACAGAATGATAGCTACTGCCGATGAATGTAAGGTAAAACTGGGTGTAATCTTTCAGAATAGATACAACGATGCTTCTGTGGCGGTGAAAAAGGCTATAACATCTGGACAGTTGGGGGAGATAAAAGGAGCCAGGATGATGCTAACCTGGCATCGTCCAGACAGCTATTATAGAGAGAGTGATTGGAAGGGAACTTGGGATAAAGAGGGAGGAGGAGTTCTCATAGATCAGGCTATTCATACCATAGACCTTATGCAGTGGCTTATAGGGAAAGAGATAGATTATATAAGGGCTACCTATGATACAAGAGCCCATAGCTATATAAACGTAGACGACGTCGCAGAGGCGTATATAAAATTCAAGCCCGATATAGTTGGATGCGTATATGCGAACTGTTTCTATCCATATGATGCCCCTGTATTCCTAGAGATATACGGGGCTGAAGGTATCGCACATATCGTTGGAGATAAGGCTACCATATATCTTGGCAATACAACGATACAGGTGGAACAGTCAAGTAATCCTGGAAGTGGACTTAGATATTGGGGTTCAAGTCACGAGAGACAGATAAAGGACTTCTATAAAGATGTACTTCTAGGTAGAACACCATTTATAGATGGAAGGGCAGGAAGAGTTGCGCTGGCAATGGTGTTGGCTATGTATGAGTCTAGCAGGACGGGTAAACCGGTAAAGTTTCCATACTGAGATGAATCCCTATCTTACTGTTTTTCTTCTAGCAATGACACCAGTGGGAGAGCTCAGGGCTTCTCTCCCACTGGCTCTATTAATCTATAAGATGCCAGTAGAAGTGGCGTTTCTCATCTCCTACATAGGCAATATAATTCCACCAATACTTATTATCTTTCTCTTGGGCCCGATCTCTAAATTCCTGAGTGAGAGATTTGCCTTTGCCCGGAACTTTTTTGAATGGCTTTTTAGACGCACACGTTCCAGGAGTAGCATAATAGAGAGATATGAGATGATAGGATTGATAATATTTATTGCCATACCATTCCCTCTGACTGGGGCATGGACAGGCTCGATAGCAGCATTTTTACTTGGTATAAAACCTAAAAGAAGCATCATCTCAGTGCTGATAGGGGTATTTATCGCTGGAATTATAGTAACTCTTAGCACTTTGGGTGTACTATCATTATTCTAGGGGATCGATGTGAGTCTCTGTCTTGGAGCACACCTATTTATATCTAAAGGACTTCTAAAAACTATAGAGGAGGCTCATAGGCTTGAACTTTGTACTTTTCAGTTTTTCTCGAGAAATCCTAGAAGTTTAAAGGATTCAAAAAGACCAGAGAAGATAAAGATACCCTTTGATATATTCTTTTTGCACAGTCCCTATCTTTTAAATCTGGCAAGTCCCGAAGAAGATATCTACAACAGTTCTAAGAGGGCTCTATTAGAAGACCTTATATGGGGAGATTCTATAGGAGCTACCGGTATAGTAGTACATCCTGGGAGTCACAAGGGCGCAGGGAGAGAAAGAGGACTCCTTAGGATTATATATGCACTGGAAGAAATCATCAATAAAAGCAGTACAAGATGTAAGATTATACTGGAGAATACCTCTGGTTCCGGAACAGAGCTGGGGGCAGAGCCGGAAGACTTTGAATTTATAATAGATAACCTTAAAGATGGATCAAGGGTTGGGATCTGTATAGATACCTGCCATCTATTTTCCGCTGGATTCGACATAAGGACAAGAGGAAGTATAGAGACGACATTTAACAGGTGGTTCTCTATCATAGAGCCATCATATGTGATACTTTTCCATACAAATGACTCTAAAGGCTCTCTTGGGTCTCATCTTGATAGACATATGCATATAGGAGAAGGAGAGATAGGAGAAGAGGGATTTAAGAATCTACTATCTTTTAGTCTTTTTAGGGATAAACCTCTTATAATAGAGACACCTAAAGAGCCACCGGGGTCTGATGAGAGAAACTTAAAAAAGCTAAAGGAACTATCATCCGACTTTTGAAATCTTCCGCGAAAAGTTGTATAATATTATAGAAATTATATCAAATTACTAACAATTATTAACTAACAGGAGGAGACTATGAAACCTAGGAAGATTGTAGAGAAGGTTTACTGGTTAGGGGCGGTTGATTGGGATAGGAGGCTGTTTGATGCCCTTATTCCTCTACCAGATGGGACAAGTTACAACGCCTATCTGATCGAAGGGACAGAGAAGACTGCCCTTTTAGATACAGTTGACCCAACTATGACCAATGTCTTACTTGAACAACTTAAGGATGTAAAAAATATCGATTATATTGTCTGTCATCATGTGGAGCAGGATCACTCTGGATCTATTCCAGATGTCCTAGAAAGGTATAGTTCAGCCAAAGTGATAATCTCTACAAGAGGTAAGGAGATGCTTATCGACCATCTCCATATACCAGAAGATAGGATAATCACGATAGAAGATGGAGAGACGCTATCTTTGGGGGACAAGACATTGAAATTCGTCTATACACCCTGGGTACACTGGCCAGAAACTATGGTTACATATCTGGTAGAGGATAAGATTCTTTTTACCTGTGACCTCTTTGGTTCACATCTAGCTACCAATGAACTGTATGCGGTAGATAGACCAAGGGTATATGAATCTGCTAAGAGATACTATGCAGAGATAATGATGCCTTTTAGAACAATCATACAGAAAAATCTTGAAAAGATTAAAGATCTTGATATCTCTATAATAGCTCCAAGTCACGGTCCCCTGTATAATGATCCAAGTTTCATAGTAGAGGCATATAAGGACTGGATATCAGATACGCCAAAGAATATAGTTGTAATTCCATATATATCTATGCACAACAGCACTAAGGTTATGGTTGATTATCTTGTCTCTTCTCTTACAGAGAGGAATATAAAGGTAGAGAGATTTGATCTGAGTTCTGTCGATTTAGGTAAGCTGGCAATGAGCCTGGTTGATGCAGGGACAGTTATTGTTGGAACCCCAACAGTACTGGTCGGCCCTCATCCAAATGTAATCTATGCTGTATATCTCTTCAATGCCCTAAGACCTAAGACGAGATATGTCTCTATAGTAGGTTCTTATGGTTGGGGAGGAAAGGCGATAGATATCATTAAAGGGATGCTGACCAACTTAAAAGTTGAACTCTTAGATCCAGTTATAGTAAAAGGTTTACCAAGAAAAGAAGATCTGGATGCACTGGATAGGCTTGCAGATACGATAGCAGAGAAACATAAAGAGCTCAGCACGTAAATTAGATAGGCTATTTCTTCTTTAGCCTCTCTATAAACTCGTTGAGTCTGTCTTTAAAAGACTTGACGTAGTAGTATGGATTTAAGGGCTTTCCCTGCATCCAGCCCTGGATGACTTTTTCCATATCTTTGTCCATCTGTTGGGGAGGTCTATTCTGCTGAAAAGTCTGACCTCCCTGACCCTGCCCCTGTTGCTGTTGTCTGAGTTGTCTGAGTCTTTCCTGTCTTTCTAGCTGAAGCTTATCCAGGAATGTAATCTGTGCATCGGTAAGAATGCTCTCTATCTTATCAATAAACTTCTCTGCCTCCTTAGATGGAAGACTCTCCTTTTTCATCAGATCCTGCAATATTGGAATCAGTTTTTTAGCCTGATCCCTGGTCAACGCTAACTTCTTATCCTTCTCCAGCTCGTTCAGGTCCTGGATAAGCCTCAAGAGTTGCTGTAATTCTCTATTCGCAAAGGGTCTTCTCTGCTGTGTCTCCTGCTGAGCGTAGGACATAGACACCACTAAAATCAGGATCAGAGTTATTATAGTTACAATCTTCAGAAACTTCATATATACATCCCTCCTATTCATATCTCAATGCATCTATAGGATTTAACCCTGCAGCCCTCTTTGCCGGATAGTATCCAAAGAATATACCCACTACAGCAGAAACTGAGAACGCCAGTATTATAGGAGTAGGTGTTACCAGCATACTTATATTGGCAGACCTTCTGATCACCTCTCCCAGACCTATCCCTAGACCTATTCCTACCAGACCCCCAGCTATAGAGACCAGCATCGACTCCATAAGAAACTGTAACAATATATCCCTTGCCTTTGCCCCTATAGCCTTTCTTATACCTATCTCCCTGATTCTCTCAGTAACATTGACAAGCATAATATTCATAATACCGATACCACCAACTAGAAGTGAGATTGCAGCAATACCAGCCAGGAACATAGTCATCGTCTGGGTAGCGGTGGACACTGCATTAATAAAAGCAAGCTGATTCTGGACATTAAAGTCATCGTTATCCGGATTGGTAATCTTGTGGTTTCTCCTTATAATGTCTTCTATCTGAGCCTGAACCTTATCCATAAGAGTGATATCTTTAACCGAGACATATATGGTCCTTATCCTATCTCCGCCTTCTATCTTACGTTGGTAAGTGGTAAGAGGTATAAGTATCATCTCATCCATATTCATAAATCCACCAGCCTGTCCTTGGGGTCTCATAACACCTATCACCTGAAAACTTATATTGTTGATCTTTATCTTTTTCCCCACCGGGTCATCGTTACCAAATAATGTCTCGGCTATAGAAGAGCCAAGAACTGCTACCCTCTTTTTACCTGTATATTCCTTTTCGCTGAAAAAGTTGCCCTCCGCCACCCCCCACTCTCTCATCACTACATACTCTGGAGATGTCCCAATAAGATTCACATTGGCATTTGTCGCAAGATACTTGACCTGAACATTTCTGGAGCTTTCTGGTACTATTGCCACTATACTATTACTATCTAATTCTTTTAAAAGAGTCTCGTAATCTTTGTTGGTTATGGTAGATCTAGCTGGACCAAACCTTACCAAACCCGGACCTCTTCTTGGAGATCCACTGTTTACTATGAGGAGGTTAGAACCGAGAGAAGCAAACTGTTTCTCTATACTTGCTTTAGTCCCTTCTCCCAGTGCCATAAGGGCTACCACGGCTGCAACACCTATCATTATACCAAGAGCGGTGAGAAATGTCCTGAGTTTATTAAGTCTAAAGCTATCTAAAGCCATCTTCAATATCTCAACAAAGAGCATATTCTCACCCCTCTATCTGAAGATTCTGAAGGGCGAAGGAGTTGGGGTGGGATTTCTTGTGCTGGAGCTAGCAGTTTGTCCTGCCAATACTATCTTGTCCCCCTCTTTTAATCCACTTTCAACGACTACATTTATCCCATCATCTTCACCTAAAGTTACTCTTGTTAATTCCCTCTCTCCATTGTCCTTTAATACCTCTACATATGCCCTTCTCTCAGTTCTCTTTACCGCCTTTAATGGAACCAAGAGGACATTACGTTGTTCCTTTAGTATAATCTCTCCCTCTGCAGTCATCCCTGCCCTGAGCTCACCCGTAGGATTGGGGATTTCCACCTGAACCTTAAATATTGCTATGTTATTTGATATGGTTGCACGGGGAGATATATTCGTCACCTTACCCTGAAATTCTTTCTCAGGAAAAGCCTCACAGGTAACCCTTACCGGCAGCCCTATCCTTACCTTTGGTATATCGGTTTCATCGACCTCAAGTTTTATCTTCATAGTGCTTGTATCCAAGATAGACATAAGAGTTATCTCTTTTGCTATATTTTGACCACCCTTTTTTACAGAAACATCTGCCACTATCCCATCTATCGGTGCATATATAGTGGTTTTACTTAAGTTTCTCTTAGCCTTATCCAGATCCAATTTAGCCTGTTCAAGAGAAGTCTCTGCCAGAAGCACATCTCTTTCCGCCTGAGCTAGCTTATCCGCCTTTGTAGACTCTAAAAGGCGCAAGTTTTCTACCGTCTGATTATAGGTATTGAGCGCCTTACTATAATTATCTCTGTAAGTCTTCAGCTCATTGAGGGTAATGGCGTTAACTCTGTATAATCTTTCTGCATCGTCTAGCTGTCTCTTCGCCTTTTGAAGCTCTATATGTGCATTATCTCTATTTGTTTTTGCATCACGTATATTCTGTTCTAACTGCCTCTTCTGATTCTCCAGATTGATCTTTGCCTGTTCTAACTTTAGTTTTGCATTTCTGTAAGTAAGCTCTGCCTGATTAAGAGCCACCTCATAGTCATGAGGGTCTATCTTGCATACAACATCTCCCTTTTTTACCATTGAGCCTTCCTCTGCAACCCAGAGTACTGTCCCCCCTATCTCACTGGTT
>CAZZLK010000080.1:0-17994 GCA_964655195.1 uncultured bacterium | reverse complement strand
GAGATCGAGGGTATCTTGACAAATGCAACTATTTAGAGTATTATTTATATTGGAAGACGCGGGGTGGAGCAGTCCGGTAGCTCGTCGGGCTCATAACCCGAAGGTCGCTGGTTCAAATCCAGCCCCCGCTACCATTTTTTATGGCGGCATAGCTCAGTTGGCAGAGCAGGCGGCTCATACCCGCTATGTCCGAGGTTCGAATCCTCGTGCCGCTACCAGTATTTAATGAGTTTTACAGAAAAGGTCAAGAGTTTCATCCTGAAACATAATCTTATTTCTCCTGGAGATACAGTTCTCGCCGGTGTATCTGGAGGACCAGATTCTATGTCTCTTCTTTTTGTCCTGTCTTCTCTTATGGAAGAATTAGAATTCTCTCTGGTGGTCTGTTATGTAGATCACAAACTCCGTCCGGAGAGTAAGGATGAGGCGATCTTTGTATCCAGCGTAGCCAGAAGTCTAAATCTACCATTCGTCTTAAAAGAGCTTGATATAGCTGGCAAGAAGAAGGGTGGAAGTCTGGAAGAACTTGCAAGAACCGCCAGGTATAAGGCGTTAGAAGAAGCCATGATAGAAAATGACGGAAACAGGATAGCCGTTGCCCATCATCTGGATGACCATATAGAAACCATACTTATGCGCATCATCAGGGGGACAAGTATCAGAGGACTTAGAGGTATCCCTATCAAAAACGGGAACATAATAAGACCTCTAAGGTGTGTATGGAGGGAAGAGATCCTGGATTTCTGCAAGGAGAATAATATAACTTATGTTATAGATAGCTCAAATCTGAGCACTGTATTTACAAGAAACAAGATAAGGTTAGAACTATTACCGGTACTGATGAACTATAATCCCAGGATAAAGGATGCAATATTGAGGTTATCCAATCAGGCAGATGAACTGGATCAGTTTCTCTCCTATCTTGAAAAAGACATCTTAGTGAAATTCAGAGTGTCTTTCAGTGAATTTTATATTCCACTGGAGGATATAGAGAATCTCCCTGGTCTTTTACGGAGAAGAATACTTATGAAGATACTGACAGATATAAGCCCAAAACCGGGTGAGATAAGAGAGGAATCTTATAATATGATCTTATCACTGCTAGAAAACTCTACCGGTAAGAGATTAGACCTCCCTGGTGGAGCCATAGCATACAGAGATGCGAAAGGGATCAGACTATTGAAAGAAGAACCAGAACCTCTACCTGTATACGAACTTAATGTCCCGGGAGTAACTATAATAGATAGATTAAAGAAGCGGATTTATACAGAAATAGTCACCAATGCAGAGTATATAGAGGGGAAAATATCTAATAATCTGTATACTTTTTATCTAGATTTTGATAAAATAAAACTGCCAATATATCTCAGGAGTCCTAAAGAAGGAGAAAGGTTTTCTCCCTTAGGACTTGGAGGTAAGAGCAAAAAGTTACAGGATATAATGGTTGATAGAAAGATACCAAAGGAGTATAGAAATCTGTACCCTGTTATAGTTGATAGTAATGGAGAAATTGTATGTATCCCGGAGTATACCATCAGCGAGAAGGTAAAGGTAACTGATAAGACAGATAAGATTCTTTTAGTGAGGATTGAAGATTATGAGTAATATAAAAGTGTTGTATACAGAAGAAGAGATACGAAAGAGGGTGAAGGAGTTAGGAGAAGAGATCACAGAGGCTTATAGAGGAAAGACCCCACATCTTGTATGTATCCTCAGAGGTGCAGTGATATTTCTTTCTGATCTTATAAGACATATAGAGCTTCCTCTCACGGTAGATTTTATGGCTGTATCGAGTTATGGGAGAGGAACAAAATCCAGTGGTATTGTAAAGATCATAAAAGACCTGGACGAATCTATAGAGAATAAAGATGTTCTCATAGTAGAGGACATCATAGATACAGGTCTTACACTCGAACACCTCACCAAGATCTTTAGAGCCAGAAATCCGAATGACCTGAAGGTATGTGTCCTTTTAGATAAGGAAGCCAGGAGGATAGTTGATATAGATATAGACTTTGTCGGATTCAAGGTCCCTGACGAGTTTATAGTCGGGTATGGGCTGGACTACAATGGTCTATACCGTAATCTACCATTCCTTGGTATTCTTGATACTTTAGAATCTGGAGGCGAGAAGTTTTGAGAAGACAGATTAATGGGGCAATAATATATCTTGTCATATTCGTTATACTGGCAGTATTTTTCTGGAGATCTATGCTTAACATAGGTTCTTCTCCTTTAGAGATAAGTTATTCCGACTTCCTTAACTATGTAAGACAGGGAAGAGTGGCTGAGGTCACCATAGGAGAGACGATAAAAGGAAGGTTCTTAGATGGAGGAGAATTTGTAACTTACAAGGTTGATGACCCAAATCTGGTAGAGGAGCTGAGAAGGGCTAATGTAAAATTCACAGGGGTTCCCCCTGCCCAACCTTCCTGGTGGTTAGGGCTTGTCTCTCCACTTATAACTGTAATACTTATAGGACTTCTCTGGTACTTTATGTTCAGACAGGCTCAGGGAGCAAATAACCAGGCAATGTCCTTTGGGAAGAGTAGAGCCAGACTGGCATCTGAGAGCAAGGTCAAGGTTACATTTGCAGATGTGGCAGGGGTAGAGGAGGCTAAGGAAGAATTAAGAGAGGTTGTAGAGTTTCTTAAGAACCCTAAAAAGTTTCAGATGCTTGGGGCTAAAATCCCCAAAGGAGTGCTTTTAGTTGGTCCTCCTGGTTCAGGCAAGACATTACTTGCCAGGGCGGTGGCGGGAGAGGCAGGGGTTCCCTTCTTCAGTATAAGTGGTTCAGAATTTGTTGAAATGTTTGTAGGTGTGGGGGCATCTAGGGTAAGAGACCTCTTTAATCAGGCAAAGAGACATGCTCCCTGTATAGTATTTATAGATGAGATAGATGCGGTTGGTAGACATAGGGGAGCTGGATTAGGTGGCGGGCATGACGAAAGGGAGCAGACGTTAAACCAGCTTTTGGTTGAAATGGATGGATTCGATCCAAATACTGGCATAATAGTTATTGCTGCTACCAACAGACCGGATATACTTGACCCTGCCCTTTTAAGGCCAGGTAGGATAGATAGAAAAATAGTCGTGGATAACCCGGATTTAGAGGGAAGAGTAGAGATACTGAAGATACACGCCAGAGGAAAGCCTCTGGCAGAAGATGTCAATCTGCAGATAATAGCCCAGAGGACACCTGGCTTTTCAGGGGCAGATCTGGCAAATCTTATGAATGAGGCAGCACTACTTGCAGCCAGGAAGAACAAGAGTAAGATCACTATGCAGGAACTGGAGGAGGCTATAGATAAGGTCATTGCTGGACCGGAAAGGAAGAGCAGAGTCCTATCTGAAAAGGAAAAGGAATTGATAGCCTATCACGAGGTAGGTCATGCACTGGTAACAAAGTTCCTCCCAAATGCAGATAAAGTCCACAGGATATCAATCATACCAAGAGGGATGGCTTTAGGATATACATTACATCTCCCTACTGAAGACAAGCATATCTTAACAAAGGAGGAGCTTCTGGATAAGATAGTAACCGCTCTTGGTGGAAGGGCAGCGGAAGAGATAATATTCAATGAAAATACAACAGGTGCACAGAATGACCTTGAGGTAGCTACAGAGATAGCCAGAAAGATGGTCACCGAGTTTGGTATGAGCGAAGAGTTAGGTCCTCTGACCTTTGGTAAGAAGCAGGGACAGGTCTTTCTGGGTAGGGATCTGATAGAGAGTAGAAACTACAGCGAGCAGGTAGCCTTTATGATAGACAAAGAGGTCAGGAAAATAGTAGAATCCTGCTATGAAAGGGCAAAAGAGATTCTTACAAAGAATAAAGACCTGCTCGTAAAGATTGCTAATATTCTCAAAGAAAAAGAGACTATAGAGGCAGAAGAGTTTGAAAGACTCATAGGAGAAAGCGTAAAAGCATCTTAAAAATCTAGAAACAAAAAGGGAAGGCTTACGCCTTCCCTACTTATACTTAGGGTATACCCTCTAAGGGGTATCACCTCGTAAATTCAATCTCAGAGCTCAGTAATTATATAATTGCCTCACCTGTATTCGGATCAAACAGGTGCATCTTATCCATATCAAAGTATACTCTCCATTCTAGCCCTGTCTGAGCCTTTGTAGCCGGGTCTACTGTCGCTACAATCACGTGTTCCCCTGTTGTCAGATACAGGTTAACCTCTGAGCCTAGAGGTTCTGTAACATCTACAGTAGCCTTTATTGTCCACTCAGGCTTGGTATCAGCCTCTCTCATAAGCTCCGCATCGTATATATCCTGAGGTCTTATGCCGAAGATAACCTCTTTTGTTGCATAGGGCTCGACCAGTGAATTGAGTGATTCGGGGATCTTGACCTCAAAGCTTCCTGCATTCAGCCAGTAACCACCGTTCTTCTTCTCTAATACTGCATTTATAAAGTTCATAGCAGGACTACCAATAAATCCTGCAACAAAGAGATTTCTTGGTTTATTGAAAAGATTCAGTGGTGTATCTATCTGCTGAATCACCCCGTTATTCATTACAACAATCTTATCACCCATCGTCATAGCTTCTACCTGATCGTGGGTAACGTATATTGTTGTAACCTGAAGTCTATTGTGTAATCTCTTCAGTTCTGCCCTCGTCTGGACCCTCAACTTAGCATCCAGGTTAGATAGAGGCTCATCCATAAGGAAGACCTGTGGTGTTCTGACTATAGCTCTACCCAATGCGACTCTCTGTCTCTGTCCACCGGAGAGTTCCTTCGGCTTTCGCTTTAGAAGGTCCTGAATTCCAAGCATCTCTGCTACTTCTCTTACCTTCTGCTCAATCTCTTTCTTAGGGACCTTCCTAAGCTTCAGCCCAAACGCCATATTGTCAAAGACTGTCATATGCGGATAGAGAGCATAGTTCTGGAAGACCATAGCTATGTCCCTGTCCTTAGGGGCAACATCATTCACCAGTCTATCCCCTATGTAGATGTTACCTTCGGTCACCTCCTCAAGACCTGCAATCATCCTCAAGGTAGTCGTCTTACCACAACCTGAGGGACCTACCAGGATGCAAAACTCCTTGTCTTCGATAACGAGGTTTGCATCCTTAACCGCTTCTACTGTACCGAACCTCTTGGTTACATGTTCAAGTACTACCCGCGCCATACTTTTTAACGCCTCCTCTTTTATAATTTTTTATCTATTTTAATTATACCTCTACACATAACCTAATGTTCACCCTTCTTTAAATATTCCTTCAGCTTCTCTATGCTATCGACAGGGGTCGGATCTACCCCTCTCTTAATGGCTAAATAGAAGGAGACAAAATCTCCTATGTATATGAGAGAGAGAAACCTCTCTAATAGGGATTCTCCTCTACTCCAGACCTCATCTATCCCTGCAGATATAGAAGAAATAAGCTCTTTCATATACTGAATCCTGAGTCTTATCCTGTCTATCTCTCCCTTATCCCTAAGGAATATAACGAAGGTGTTCCTCAGGAAATCATCTCTACCTTCCCAACCCATAATCTCGTTATGATTTAACTCAGGAAAACTGTTCCATATTGCAAAGAGCTTACTGTTCTCATTCAGCTGACACTTCCACCTGTAAGCAATCACTCCAAAGTATTCATCAGGAGCATATATGATAGGTAGGTATCCATACATCTCATTAGCCAACTTCTTGGCTATATTTTTTTCTTCTGGGACCTCTTCTCTCAGCTCATTTTCCCTCATCTCTCGCATAAGATCCACCGCTCTTTCTATATCTTCATCGGTAATCCTGATAAGTCCCAGCCTGGAAAGGACACTTAAAACAGGTATAAAGGTATAACCTAAGGCTGCTCTGGGAGGAAAACCTGTAGGTATGGAAATGGAAGTGATTCCAGGAGTCTTTACTGCTATATTCTCTATCTCTCCCCCGGAAGCCACCGTTATAACACCAGCACCTTTTCTCAGACCTTCTCTACATGCATTTATTGATTCCTCAGTATTTCCTGAATAGCTAACGACTATAAGGAGCGTATTTTCGTTTACAAAACCGGGAAGATTGTAGTCTCTAACTATTGAGAATGGAATCTTAAGGTCCCAGTAGCCAAGAGATTTTATAATATCTCCCCCTATGGCAGAGCCTCCCATACCTGCAAGAACTATGTCGCTCCAGTCTCTCTTTAAAAGAGAGACATCTACCTTTTTTCCTACTTCCCAGGCAGACAGGATCTGCTCAGGGAGGTTATAGATCTTTTGATACATATGAGATGGATCCTGCTTAGAAAAGAACTCTCTTTCCACTGTCGATTCCCCTTTCATAGAAAAAATCTAAAGAGTAAATCCCTTTTCCAATTTTTCCATAGCAAGCACACCAGCGCCTATCATTCCTGCAGAATCACCTAACTCAGCTGGGATAATCTCTACCACATCTCTAGAACCAGGGAAACTTCTGGTCTTTACCATCTGTATCGCTGGAGGCATAAGTATATCCCACGCCTTGGAAATACCTCCACCTATAATGATACACTCGGGATTAAATACTGTGGTAAGTGTTACAAGACCCAACCCCAAATAATAACTTGTCTCTCTAAAAACATCTAAAGCCACCTTATCTCCCATCTTCGCTGCCCTGTATACCAGAGCAGGGGTTATCTTGGTCACATCTCTTTCCGCTAACTCAAATATCTTTGTCTCCAGTCCACTCTTAATAGCCTTCTCTGCTCTGGCAACAATAGAGGGTCCTGCTGCAAGCGCCTCAAAACAACCATAATTACCACAGTTACATCTTGGGCCATTACTATCTATCACCATATGTCCAACCTCTCCACCGCCTCCGATACTTCCACGGAACAACTCTCCATTTATGATAATTCCAGAACCGATCCCAGTACCAAGGGCAATAAATATCATATATTTCCTACCCTTTCCCGCTCCAAATCTCCTCTCTCCTAAAGCTGCTACCCGAACATCATTCTCTATGAATACCGGGACACCAAGATGTTCTTTTATAGGAGTAACCATATCAACATTATGCCACTTTAGGTTTGGCGAGAATATGTTTATCCCTTTCTCAACATCCAAGATGCCAGGAGCACCTAACCCTACCCCAAGGATATCCTTTCCGGTAAGTCCAGCCTTTTCTATAGCCATATCTATATACTCAACAATCTTATTCATTACAGCAATTGGTCCATCCTCTACTGGGGTATCTGCATCTAACCTGGAAAGGACATTCCCCTCAAAATCCATAACTCCAACTGTAAATGTGGTTCCTCCTAAATCTACACCAACAATCTTTTTAGTTCTATCAACATCCATAACTATACCCTTCCCGCACTTCCCAAGATGTCAATATTGTTTAAGACCTCTTTCTTTACACTCTCTATTCCCTCTGTCAGATAGTCTCTTGGTTCAATAGTTCCATTATCTAATGCCTTCTTTATACCACTTGCCATAGCCATCTTTAGTTCAGTAGCGATATTAACCTTCTTTATCCCAAGCTTTATAGCCTTTTTTATATCTTCTTTTGGAACCCCAGATGAACCATGGAGAACAAGTGGGACCTCTGGAAGTCTGGAATGAATCTCCTCAAGTCTCTGAAAGTTTATCTTTGCGTTCTTCTTCTGCATCCCATGAGCAGTCCCTATAGCTATAGCTAGAGAGGTAACACCGGTGAGTTCATAGAATCTTACCGCATCTTCAACTTCTGTGTATATAGCCTCGTCTTCCCTTACCTTTATATGCTCCTCCACCCCGCCAATCCTACCTATCTCGCCCTCCACAGGTATCCCTACCGCTCTGGCTATCTTGACCACCTCTTTTGTAGTAGCAACATTCTCATCAAAAGGAAGATGAGAACCATCGTACATTATAGATGTGAATCCAGCCCTTATGGCTCCTACAATGGTCTCCAGTCTTCTTGAATGGTCCAGATGAAACACTACGGGGATGTTTTCGGAAAATTTATCGGCAAACTTAATCAGATGACTCAGGTAGTCAAACCCTAAGAACTTTACTGTACTTTCACTTGCCTGAATAATGAGGGGAGAATTAGCCTCCTTAGCGGCAAGGATGATAGCCACCAGAAATTCTCTATTGGAGATATTGAATGCTCCAATAGCGTAATCACTATTAACGGCTTCTTTTAGAAGTAAGTCTGCAGTGACTAACAACTTCGTAACTCCTTTCTATTTAGAATTATTCAATCTATCTAACATAGCTCTTATCTCTTTGTCTTCTGGTTCCAATACCAGATAACTACTCAAGACGTCTCTTGCATCCTTTATATTATTCTGTGATGCAAGAAAATTGGCATAATTTTTTACTATCTCTTTATTACTGGGGCTTGATGTATAAGCCCTAGAGAAATACTGTCCTGCTGTCTTTATATCGTTTAGCTTCCAGTATATAATCCCTGCAGTATTGCATATGTATGGCAATGAATACTGCGGAAGAACCTTCTCTATGGTCTTTTTTGCATTCTCCAGATCGCCAAGCTGTAACAGGATATATGCATATGTGTTGAGTCCCATAGGATTATCGGGATATATCTTTAAATATTTTTCTATCTCGCTCTTGGCAGATTTCCAATCCGAACTAGATACAAACCTTCTAGTATTGGAGTAAAAAAGTAGTGCATTTTTAACTATGCTATTCTCTAATATGCTTAACTTTTTATCTTTAGGAACAATTACAACGGTGATGCCAGGAGCTTCTCTTACCCATAACGATTTAAATTTTTCTTCGTCCAGGATATAATTATTCCTGATGATAGGGTCATTAGTCACCAATCCTCTCTCATTATCAAATCCTATAACCAGTCTCCAGTATAGATAGTCGTAAGGTCTTCTGAAAGACTGTCCAACTATAACCGGTATCTCAGAGTAGTTTAACAGGTTCTTAATCTCCCTTATCTGAAGCTGTGTTATATAGACTTTATATCCTTTATCCTCAAGATATTTAATGGCGTAAGATAGATCTTCCCATCCCAGAGGAGATATCTTTGATCGCAGGTCTTCTAAGTTGAACCTTACCCCAAAATACTCTAAAACCATAGAGATACAGCTGGTAAGAGGATATCCTTCCAGATTATAATATGGTACAGATACAAGAGAAAAAGAACCAGCTACTACCCAATTAGGTATCAGTAAGAGTAGCAGTATTAAAACTGATAATCTATGCAAAACTTTACCTCTTTCTTCTCTTAGATGCCTCTCTCTTCCTCTTTTCGCTTGGTTTTTCGTAATGTTCATGCCTACGGATTTCCGAAAGTATTCCAGATTTTTGGATCTCTCTTCTAAACCTCTTTAGAGCACTCTCTATTGACTCATTTTCCTGTACCTGAACTTCAGGCATTACATTTGCCCCTCCTTTCAAATTTTATCTTAATATATTGAATTATAATCTCCCTATGCAAAATTTTCAATAGGACTATCTCCCTCTGATAATATCCTTTATCCTCATAAGCCTGGTGATGGTCTCAAGTTGTAACTCCTCCAGTTTCATCGAAATGAATCTTATTGCCGATTCTATCTGTGGAATAAGTTCATACTCCAGGGCATTAACCCTTCTCCTTGTACTCTCCAGGGCGATCCCTAGATTTATAACCGAAACCTCTAACTCTATAAGTCTTATAAGTCTATCCAGAGAATCGAGTAGCCTCTTATAGGCGGAGTCAAGCTCAACAGACACACCAAGAAAGCCATAGAGTAATGGACCAGGATATGTTACCTCTATAATCGGAATTGGCACATTAACTATAGACCTCCACTTTATATCTACTTCCATCTTACTCAACGGCTCTACTAATGTTCTGTCAAAGAGGAATGGATCTCCCAATGCACTGGCTAACTGAAAAGCCATATTTACATCTTCTAACGACTCTATAAGCTCTGTAAGTACAGTCTCCAGCTCATTTAAGTGGGCTAAAAATTGCCTCATCAGTTCTTCCTGCTTGTCTTTTAGTAGCTTATGCCCTCTTCTAGCAACACTCAAGCGCCTTGTAAGTTTTAGAAGCTCCATCCTGTTTGGACGGACCTTAATCTCTGGCATCGAAGTACACCTCTAAGTATCTATCTCTTATACGCTTTAACTCCTCTCTAGGCAGAATTCTGAGTAACTCCCAGGCAATATTCAACGAATCCTCTATAGATCTATCTTCATATTCTCCCTGTCTGACAAGTTTATCCTCAAACTGATTGGAAAACTCTATATATTTTCTATCTATGTCCGTAAGAGCCCCTTCTCCTAGTATCACCGCCAACTCTTTTAACTCCTGTCCCCTGGCATATGCGGCGAAGAGCTGGTTTGATACATCAGCATGGTCTTCCCTAGTCTTACCCGCACCTATTCCCTTATCCTTCAAACGTGATAAAGAAGGTAGAACATTTACAGGTGGGTATATACCTCTCCTATGGAGACTTCTATCAAGAATAATCTGACCCTCTGTTATATATCCAGTCAGGTCAGGGATCGGATGAGTGATATCATCCTCGGGCATCGTAAGTATCGGCATCTGAGTTATAGAACCCTTCTTTCCTCTTATCCTTCCCGCTCTTTCATATATACTTGCAAGGTCAGTATACAAATAGCCGGGGTATCCTCTTCTTCCCGGGACTTCTTTTCTGGCAGCAGAAATTTCTCTTAATGCCTCACAGTAGTTGGTCATATCTGTAAGTATAACCAGGACATGCATATCCTTCTCAAAAGCCAGATATTCGGCTGCAGTAAGTGCCAGTCTTGGAGTAGCTATACGCTCGATGGCAGGGTCATTAGCGAGATTTATAAAAAGGACCGCCCTTTCAAGGGCTCCGGTGCGTCTAAAATCATCTATAAAGAACTCTGCCTCTTCAAAGGTTATCCCCATAGCAGCAAATACTATGGCAAAGCTCTCTTCTGCTGTTAGTATCCTAGCCTGCCTGGCTATCTGAGCAGCCACCCTGTTATGGGGAAGTCCCGAGGCAGAAAATATAGGAAGTTTCTGTCCTCTTACCAGAGGGTTCATAAGGTCTATAGAAGATATCCCTGTCTGGATGAACTCGGAAGGATAATCTCTATTATACGGATTTATTGGATTACCATTTATATCAAGTCTTGTCTCTGGTATATATGGAGGACTCCCATCTATGGGCCTTCCAAAACCACTCATTATTCTCCCTAGCATATCCAGAGAGACACCTAATTCTATCCCCCTCCCTGTAAATCTGACCTTACTTCTTGCCAGCTCCAAGCCGGTAGCTCCCTCAAAGAGCTGGACAAGAGCCTTGTCTTCATTTACCTCCAGTACTCTCCCTCTTCTTACATTACCATTAGGAAGCTCGACTTCAACCATCTCATCATATTTCGCTCCCTCTACCCCTTCAACCAGCATTAAAGGTCCAGCTATCTCTCTAATAGTAAGATATTCCTTTATCATCTCGATACCCTTTCCCCCATAAGCTTGGAAAATTCTTCCTTCATCCTATCTTCAAGCATAAAGAATTTCATCTTCTCCTGTTCTGGTATATACTTCATACGAGAGATCTCTTCTCTCACCGGTAAATCAAGTATCTCCTCTAATAAGACTCCATTATCCAGGGCGGATAGCCCCTGGTGATAAAACTCCAGGATTATACTCAGCATATGGAGTTGTTTTTCCAGAGAGGTATAGGTGTCCAGTTCGTTAAATGCATTCTGTAGCAAGAAGTCTTCCCTTATAGACCTTGCAACCTCCAGAAGAAATCTCTCCTTTATCGAGATCGCCTCTATTCCAACCAATCTTGTGATCTCTCGAAGTTCTGCCTCTCTACTCAATATACCCAATGCCTCATTCCTTAACGATATATAATCTCTACCGGTAATTGTCTTTACATAATCTCCAACGGATTCTACGTATAGCGAATAACTGGTCAACCAGTTTATAGCCGGAAAATGTCTCTCATATGCAAGTGATGCGTCCAGTCCCCAGAAACACCTTACCACCCTCAAGGTATTCTGTACCACTGGTTCAGAAAGATCCCCTCCGGGAGGGGAAACCGCTCCTACAATTGTTAGAGAGCTTTCTCTATCGTCACTCCCCAGCGACTTCACCCTTCCTGATCTCTCATAGAATTCTGCCAACCTGGTACCAAGATACGCAGGGTACCCTTCTTCTCCTGGCATCTCCTCAAGTCTGGCAGACATCTCTCTTAGCGCCTCTGCCCATCTAGAGGTAGAATCTGCCATAAGAGCCACATTATATCCCATATCTCTGAAGTACTCTGCTATGGTTATACCTGTATATATGGATGCTTCTCTAGCAGAGACAGGCATATTCGAGGTATTGGCAATAAGGACCGTTCTTTCCATAAGTGGACGTCCGGTCCTCGGATCGGTAAGGCGAGGAAATTCCAGAAGGACATCGGTCATCTCATTTCCTCTTTCTCCGCATCCTACATATACTATTATGTCTGCATCAGCCCATTTAGCCAGCTGATGCTGTACAACGGTCTTACCGCTTCCAAACGGACCAGGGATACAGGCAGTTCCACCTTTTGCCACCGGGAAGAAAGTATCTATAACCCTCTGTCCAGTTACTAGAATCTCCCTCGGTGGAAGCTTTTCCTTTACAGGCCTTGGCTGTCTGACAGGCCATCTCTGAAGCATAGTGACATTATATACTCTATCTCCATCTCTTATCTTTGCCACAGGCTCATCCACAGTAAACTCTCCTTCACTAATCTCTTCTATAATACCTCTAGTCCCCGGAGGAACCATAACCCTGTGCATTATTGTCTCTGTTTCTTTTACTTCCCCTATAATGTCACCCTGATCCACCCTGGTTCCCTTCTTAACCAGTGGCTTAAAGTACCAGCGTATATTCCTATCTAAAGCCGGTACATCTATACCTCTTGTGATATAGTCTCCTACCCTCTCAGCAATAGCCTTTAAGGGTCTCTGTATACCGTCGAATATGGTTCCTATAAGTCCAGGCCCAAGCTCCACACTGAGAGGAGAACCTGTCGTCTCTACTGGTTCTCCCGGTCCTAAACCTGATGTATTCTCATAAACCTGTATATAGATATTTTCTCTTCTTAATTCTATAATTTCACCTATTAATCCTAAATTTCCAACCCTTACCACATCAAACATTCTAGCTTCAGGTAATCCTCTAGCTACTACCAGAGGACCCGAAACCCTCACGATATAACCTTTACTATCTTTCATTGCCATTTCCCTCCGAGAAGATCTTTGTACCCACTGCTCTTATAACGAAATCCGAGAAGAAACTCTTCGCATTAACCCCTCCCTGAGTGGGAATTACCCCAAGAACTGGCAGTCTTTCCTCCCGTTCGATCTCTAATATACTTGAAAACTCTTCATCTATCAGGACTAAACCGTAGTCTTTTAACTCTCTTACTGTTCTTAGTACTTCCTCTTCTGTCCTGGCATCGTATATATCTATACCCAATACCTCATATATAGAAAGGAGTTCTCTTCTCCCAACTACTGCAACCTTATAGCCCACGGATACCACTCCTCAATATCTCTGTAGAAAGTCCATATTCTAAACCGGAAAATATAAAGAGAATATTCTTATGTTCTATCTCCTTCCTAAAGAAATAGTCCAGGAGGGGTTCATAACCAAAAGCGGTATATTTACTCACACTTAAGAGGTCAATAAGTCTTTCTTCTATCTTTTTCTCCAGCACTATAGGTTCTTTCAAGTAATCTGACATACCTAATCTCTCTACTATCTCGCTATCCCTCCAGCTTTCTAAAGATATATCCAGCAATCTCTTATACTCTTCTGGTTCTACAGTTCCCCCATCATAGAAGAAGGCTCTGTATCTCTCAGGATAGTTTACAGTCTTTATCCTCAGAGCAATCTTCAGATTCTCCAGGTCTATCTGTGTGACAAGGAGAGACTCCAGTAGATAATACTCTTTTATTCTACTTAACTCTATCAGTCCATTAAAGTAAGCCTGTTCCAAGTGATATGTCCAGAAGACCGGTTCATCTCTGGTGTCTCTCAAAATATCCCAGGGATAGGGTAATGCCCTTAGGAGTTCTACATCCCTACCCTTCTTTATCCTTTCCAGAATATCTGTGGGGATTAATCCCCCTTCGTACAGGGAGACTTCCTTTTCGCTGAGTATACCATAAAGGACTCTCTTGATATTCCCAAGATCGATCTTGTATCTAAAGTAGTATAGAAATTCCTTCTCGGGAGAGATCTTTTCTATCTCGTCCATCTCTGAAAGAAGATGAGAGACAAGCTTACGCTGTATAGTATCAAAGTTGTCACCATCACTTATGAGCCTACCATAAGGGGTCTCTATAAGAAGTCTTATAAGATCTCTGGTGGATTTTGCAGTTAGGAGTCTCTCCCAATCGCTGGCTTTAAATAATCTAGCAGAAAGAGCCCTTATCTTTCCTACCGCAGTGGCAAAGTTCAGATTTTCTTTAAATGCTACTGGCATTTGTCTCAGCCTCTTTAAGGATCTTCCCTACCTGTTGTTCTATCTCTGGTCTTATATTCTCAAGGGTAAGCTCCAGCGTATTATTTATATCAAAATCCCTGCTTCTCACTATAAATCCACCCTTTATGTCAGAAGTAGAAATCTTAAACCCTGCATTTCCTTTAATCTTCTCCAACTCCACTAATAAACGATCACCAAACCTCTGAAAATCGTATCTAGAGAGTATTATTTCCTCATCTCCCCTAAGATCTATGGCTGATATATTTCTGATAAGATAATCAAAGTAGTGAGGGCTCTCTATCACTTCTTGTAATGCTTTTGCTACGATCTCCTCTATAACCCTCTGTACTTCCATAAGGATACTCCTCTGTATCTCCAGGCGGATATTGGCAAGGGTCTTTCTTTTTAACATATCCATATCTCTTTCTATATCTCTTAAACCGATAGTCTTTATATTCTCTGCCTCTATGTTTGCTTCTTCCAGAACGCTTTCCGCTTTGATATTAGCTTCTTTTATAATCTCTTCTGCAGCCTTCTTAGCCTCTGAGACTATACGCTCCTTAAGTTCGGCAAAACCCATCTGTCTCCCATCCCTTATATCTTTATACCATTAAGTAAAAGAATGGTTGCCAGAAGACCTAGGATAGCATATGTCTCAACGAGAACAGCCAGAATTAAAGCCCTCCCAGCTTCTTCAGCCCTTTTAGCTACCATACCTACACCAGCAGCAGCGACCTTTCCCTGATGAATCCCAGAGATAAGACCACTTATAGCTATTGGAAGACAGGCAAATAGGATCTGAAGCCCCTGATATAACTCAGGTGTTACAGGACTTCCACCCAGTAGACCCAGCTTGGAAATCACCAAGAATCCTGCCAAGAATCCATATATACCCTGTGTACCTGGAAGAGCTGCCAACAGGAGCAGGTTACCAAACTTTTCAGGCTGTTCACTTAACAGTCCAGCACAAGCCTGCCCAGCTATTCCTACACCAATACTAGACCCAATACCTCCACCAAAAACAGCCAGTGCAGATCCGAGTATTGCTAGAGCAGTTCCTAACATTTATTCTATTACCTCCTTCTCTATTGTATATGTTCTTATCTTCCTCAAAGGATTAAATTCTCTTCCGCCACCTTCAAAGAACTTACCAAAGAACTCCACAAACTGTAACCTGCTTGAATGTACAAAAGCACCAAAGGCATTTATTATCAGATTGAACAGATGTCCTCCAACGAAAATAACTATACCTATTATAGCCCCAAGTACCGGGATACCGCTGAATGTCTTTACCAGTTCATTCACCACCGTAGCGATGACTCCAGTAGCCAGACCGAGAGCTAATAATCGTGAGTATGAGAGGACATCGCTGAGATAACTTATCACCGAATAGAGACTGCCTAATCCACTGGTGATTTTAAGGAATATAGATTTCTGATGTCTACCCTGTGTTGCGACAAGGGCTACTGCCATAATTAATGTAAAGTACATAGTAGGCTTATTTAAATATCTCAAGCTTTCCAAAGCAAGTGTTCCTGCTGTAATCACTATGGCAAGGAGAAATAAGATCCAGAAGAGCTGATCAAATATGGCTTCTCTGTAATGTTGCCTTTTAATATTCAATATCATCTTTATGAATAGCCCGAATATTATCTGTATAAAACCCAAAGCCAGAGATAAAGCCAGAAAAGTGATTGGGTCTTTTAATGGATCGAAGAGGATCAGTCTTTTTCTCAAAGGCTCTAGAAATGCTAGAAATCTAAAAGCCTCAGATACATTACCAAACCAGCCACCTGTGATGGCTCCGACCCCAATAGTAAACAATCCGCAGATAAACAGAAGCTGTAATAACTTCTTTCGTTGTCTCTCTATAATCAGATTTCTATAAAGATATGCAGAGAGGATCGCCAGGATTATACCATAAGCAGCATCGGTAAGACACAGAGCAAAAAATACCGCAAAGAAAGGAGCTAAAAATGGGGTAGGATCAAACTCTCTACTGTTAGGATATCCATATATACCCGTTACCACTTCAAATGGATGCACAAAGGAATTATTCTCTAAAGCCACTGGAGGATTATCATCCGGTCCCGGAGGGGACATCACTATATAGAGGTCTTTGAATCTTCTCTCCAGTGTATCCTTTATCACTGGACTATCCTTTTCTCTGATCCAGCCAGTTATAAGAAACATATTCTCGGTATGGGTAGCCCTGCTGAGGTGTTCATATCTGATAAGGTCATTTTGATAATTATCATATAAGATATAAAGGGCGTTGAGAAGGCCCTCCCCTTTTTGTCCTATCTCCTCCAAGACCCTATCCTTCATCCTTAATAGATTATTTATCCTATTATCAATAGCAGACAATTCCTCCTTGGGCGTACCTGAGAATTTCTCCAGGTTAAATATGTTTACATTATACTTGGAAAATACTCCTCTTATCTCCCCAGACGATTCTTTATGAGCTATAACAATAAAGAATGTATACTGAGGGGTCTCTTTTACAATAGATATATCTGCCAGGTGGTTTCTTATCTCTTCAACAAACTCCTCTAGATCTCTCTTCCTTATCTGTCCAAAAAATACATCCACATATTTAAATGCCTTCAAATCCCTTATAGGAAAATTCAAATCTTCAAATGGGGTCAGAAGTTCCTTGTCCTGCGATAGACTATTTACAGAGTTCTTAATCTCCTCTAAGGAGCTCTGCCAGGATTCAATAGTACTGTATCCACCATTTTCTTCGAATTCTCTGACAATTCTTCTACGGTCTTCCTCAGAAAAAGGTAGCTTTTGAGGGACAAATAGATCTATAATGCTACTATTCGTTTTTATATAATCTCTCAAAAAGGTTATATTTAACTTTAGCCTGCTTAGTTCTCTGTTAATATCAGAGATCTTAGCCGGCAACCATTCTATAGAAGAATCGGCCTCCAGATTTATCTTTTCCACCTCTAAGACGCCCAGATCCTGCAATAGGGCTAGTACATCCTCCTCCTCATCCTTGTGCCCAACCAGAGAAAGCCTAAGCATTGGGAGGATAGCCATCTATCCGATCACCTTCTCCTTTATCCCATCTATTATAGCTCTTTCCCTCTCTTTCAATAAACTACCAAATCTTTCCAAAACCAGATTGCTCTCCCTAATGAGCTTCTCTTTTAACTCTTCTATTTCTCTGTTTGCCTTTTCTAGAGACAATTTGCGTTCTTCTTCTATATCCAATCTAGCCCTATTGATAACCTCCAGGGCCTCCCTTTTAGCCCTCTCTATAATTTCCTGTCCTCTGGCTTTAGCCTCTAAGATTATTCTTTCTCTCTCATCCTCTAGACCTTTAATCTGATTAAGTATCTCCTCTGGCTTCATCTTTATCGCCTCCATTTAGGAAAATATTCTATCACAGTTTTCTATATATAGTCAAATGTTGCTTGGGCTCTATAAACTTTTGCGTGGGGTCTAAAAATTAGGGGAATACCCACCGACTCCTTGTAGGTATTCCCCTTTTTACTTTGTTTGTGAGAAAATTATTATAGAATAAAACCCTATAAGGTGGTGACTAGACCTATGCTACTAACTCTACTAAAAT
>CAZZLK010000079.1:0-7201 GCA_964655195.1 uncultured bacterium | reverse complement strand
AAGAACCAGCCTCCCTGTCTTACTTACTTTTAGGGTGATACTATAAATGTTTGTTAGTCCCATAGCATATCTTACAAAACTTATCTTTCCCTCTTCTAGCTCTTTCCAGAGTAGCTTTTATAATTTTAATAGTATATTAACTCTAACCAGAAAGGATCTCTTCTTTTTTAAAGTGATTATAGGTCAGTGGCTTGCCAGATTGACAGACTTTGATATATATGGTATATTACAGTTGTATATACAATAGACATTTAAAGGGGAGTTATGCTAAAAGAACTGGGTGATTGGGATTTACTACCTATATATGCCAAGATAGCCGAGATGATAAGGGAAGAGATAAGAAACGGTAATTTCAAACCAGGAGCTCAGCTTCCCACTGAGGAAGAACTTTGTAGATTGTATAATGTGAGCCGTGGCACCATACAGAAGGCTTTAGGTCTACTTGTATCAGAGGGAATCATTTCCAGAAGAAGAGGGATTGGAAGTTTTGTGAATAATCATCGTGAGAAGATTTCAGCTAGAAGCATTGGGGTGATACTCCCCTATATGAAGTATATGGGTTCTGATCTTTTACTTGGTATAGAAAAGGCTATCAGATCTTACGGATATCGTTTGCTGTTTTTCAGTTCCGATGGGGATGTAAAACTGGAGATAGAGATAATAGACAGATTGATCCACTCTGATATCAGTGGAATTATTCTATATTCGTTAGAGGGAGAGTATGAGGATAGAGGAATAAAGGCATTGCTAGCTTCTAAGAAACCATTTGTACTTATAGATAGATACCTCCCACATCTCAATACTTCGTGGGTTGTCTCAGATAACTATACCGGTGGTTACAGAATGACTGAGTATCTTATTAAGAAGGGACACTCCAGAATAGGTTTTGTCATATACTCTGAAGAGTATTACGAAGTTACTTCAGTAAGAGATAGAAAGCTTGGCTATTTGAATGCTATGGAAAGATACGAATTATCTCCTATTATTATTGAGTCTTATCCTCCGATGCCACCTAAGAATGAATTAGAGTTAAAAGAGACCTTTAATAGTCTTATGGAAGAGATAATAGAAAATGTTAAGAAGGAGGATCTCACTGCAATATTCGGTATAAACGATGTGACCAGTGTAAGGATAATGAGAGCACTCTCAGATATAGGCTATAAGATCCCAGAAGATGTATCTGTAGCGGGTTTTGATTGTATGAAGCTCCTAAGAGATATTGGCATTAATCTCACCTCAGTCTATCAGGACTTTTTCAATATGGGATTTGAGGCAGGTAAACTTATCTTGGAAAAGATTCAAAATCCTAACTTAGCAGACAAGAGAATCTCTATTCCTATAGAGATAAAGGAGGGGAATACTGTAAGGTCTTTTAGAAAGGAGGTGGTAAGGAAAGGTTTGGTAGGGTCTGTTTAGATCTGTTGAGGTATAAGGGGGAAGGAGAGGTATCAGTTGATAAAGTTTTAAAAATTTAAAAAAGGAGGAGTGATAGGATGTTTGGTAAGAAGATTTTGATAGGTTTGTTATCGGTGTTGTTAGTGTTGGGCAGTTTGACAGCTGTTTTTGGTAAAACTACCGTTACTTTTTGGCATAGCCACTCTGGAGCAGTGGATAGGGCTTCAATACAACGTATTGTAGATGAATTTAATAAGCAGAATCCAGACATTGAGGTAAAGGTAACGATCGTTCCAGGTTCAGAGACTGATGTCTCCAAGTTATTAACTGCTATAGCTGGTGGAGTAGCTCCTGATGTATATTTAGTAGATCGTTTCACAGCTGCTCAAAGAGCTGTAGCTGGTGTATTAGAGCCATTAAATAATCTGACTACATCTAAAGAAATAGCTGATCTCAAGAAGCAATATATTGGGTTTGCCTGGGATGAAGCTAGCTGGGATGGAAAGGTTTGGGTGTTACCTTTCGATACAGATACAAGAGCTCTTTACTATAGACTGGATCATTTAAAGGAAGCTGGACTTAAGACACCACCAAAGACAATAGAAGAACTGGATATATATGCAGAGAAATTAACTAAGAAGGACCCAAGTGGTAGATTTATAAGGATAGGATTTATCCCTTGGTTCAACCAGGGTTGGCATTATACCTGGGGTTGGGCATTTGGTGGAGAATTCTATGATCCAAAGACAAAGAAGCTCACCATCACTGATCCTAGAATAGTAAAGTCCTTTGAGTGGCAGAAGAGCTATGCAGATAAGTTTGGTATGGCAGCCATCCAGTCATTCTCCTCTGCTTTTGGAGCAGAAGCTCAGGACCCATTCATTATGGGTATGATCTCTATGAAAGTAGATGGAGATTGGGTACTATCTGGTCTTGATAGATTTGCTCCTAACCTAAAGTGGGGAGTCCATTATGGAGCTACCTATATACCAAGACCAGCAGAGTTAGCCAAGAAGCCAATTACCTGGGCTGGTGGTTGGAGCTTAGGAATTCCTAAGGGAGCAAAGAATGCAAAGGCAGCTTTCGAATTCATTAAGTTTGCGTGTGGACCTGTAGGTCAGAAGATCTATTCTGTAGATACCCTCCATCTTCCTACGATTACATCTCTACTAAAAGATCCAGATATTAGAGGAGAAAAGAGACACGCCTTCTTTGTAGACCTAGTAAGGTATGCTAAGAACCGTCCTCCTCTACCTGTAGGTGCTCTGCTCTGGGATGAGCTTACAGCAGCAAGAGATGCAGTCATCAATGGACAGAAGACTCCATTGAAGGCTTGCCAGGATGTTGAAGCAAGAGTACAGCCAGAATTAGATAAATTTTTGAAGTAAAGGAGCTGAAAGGGCAGTGAAGGCAGGTACATCAAGAAGAAACACCTTATATGGGATATTATTCGCTCTACCATGGATTATTGGATTCTTAGCCTTCACTGCCTATCCTATTGCTGCATCCCTGTACTATAGCTTTACTGAGTATGTAGGTATAGGGACTCCAAAATGGATAGGCAGTGGAAATTATTATAACCTTTTTCACGATGATCTATTCTGGACTTCTCTCTATAATACAGTCTATTACGTTTCTCTAGCAGTTCCAGTTGGTTTTGTAATAGGTTTAGGATTAGCACTATTATTAAATATGGATCTTAAAGAGATTGGAATTTATAGAACACTCGTCTATCTACCGTATGTATTACCTGCAGTTGCTGTAAGCTTCATATGGCTTTGGATGTTAAATCCTTACTTTGGCTTAGTAAACTTATTTTTGAATACAGTCTTTCATATTCAAGGTCCAGGTTGGTTTTCTGATCCCAAGTGGGCTAAACCAGCTTTTGTTATGTTAGCTCAGTGGGGAGCAGGAGGTTCTGCGGTGATATTTTTATCTGCTATTAAAGATGTTCCCAGAGAACTATTAGAATCTGCAGAGATAGATGGAGCAGGATGGTGGACAAAATTCAGTAAGATTATTATCCCTATGATAAGTCCTGTTATTCTATACCATCTTATAACTGCCCTCTTTGGAGGCTTTCAGATATTCACTACTGCTTACATAGCAACCAATGGAGGTCCAGCCAATTCTACGCTCTTCTATGTCCTCTACCTATATAGGAATGCATTCCAGTATAGCAAGATGGGGTACGCATCTGCAATGGCATGGATATTATTTGTTCTGGTTCTTATAATTACTCTAATAATCTTTAAAACCTCTGCTAGATGGGTATTTTATAGAGGAGGATAAATCGTATGAATCTGAGATGGTTTTTGACAAAGATTGTGGGTAGAATAGTTTTGTTTATAATAAGTATCATATATTTAGTACCAATCTTTTGGATGTTCACTACCTCTATAAAAGATATGTCCCAAGTAATGGCATATCCCCCTATATGGTGGCCCAATCCCCCTAAGTGGCATAACTATATAGAAGCAGTGAATTATATTCCATTCGGACGGTATACGATAAATACTATAGTAATAGCTGTAGGGAATATAGTAGGTGTACTCTTTTCTGCCCCTCTTGTTGCCTATAGTATCTCAAAGATAAGATGGAAGGGAAGAGATGTCCTATTTTTAATTATCCTCAGTACTATACTTATCCCGTTCCCAGTAATAATGATCCCGGTCTTTATAATTTTTTCTAAGTTGGGTTGGATAAATACATTTAGACCGCTTATAATACCAGCATTCTTGGGTGGGGGAGCCTTTAATATATTTCTCTTAAGACAGTTCTTTATGACTATTCCGGAAGAACTCTCTGATGCAGCACGAATAGATGGGGCAAGCGAATTTGGTATATACTCAAAGATAATGTTGCCACTGATAAAGCCCATACTCATAGTTATATCACTATTTACATTCTTAGGGTCTTGGAATGACTTTATGGGACCATTGATCTATCTTCAGAATGAGGCAAAATATACGTTAGCCCTTGGATTACAGATGTACAGATCTACCAACTATGTGGAATGGCCATTACTGATGGCAGCATCCACCATTGTGGTCATTCCAACAATTATTGCCTTCTATTTTACCCAGAATACAATAGTTGAGAGTGTAACACTTACAGGACTTAAAGGATAAATGGAGTGTCTAATTTTTTCTACGAGGAAGATTCTGGTTTTTATTTTGATTCTTCTTTTTTCCCCTCCGTATCTTGTTAAGGGAGGGGAAGTTGCTCCTTATGTTGACCCCTTTATAGGGACGGGAGGACATGGGCATACATTCCCAGGTGTAACACTTCCATTTGGTATGGTTCAGCTTAGTCCAGATACAGGTGTGGAAGGATGGGATTGGTGCTCTGGTTACCATTACTCTGATGATTCTATAATGGGTTTTAGCCATACACATCTAAGTGGGACAGGTGCAGCTGATTATGGTGAAGTAAGGATAATGCCAATAGTTGGAGATCTAAAGATAATTCCGGGACCTAAGGAAAATCCGTCGATAGGGTACAGATCAAGATTCAGTCATAAGACAGAAGTGGCTCAACCTGGATATTACTCCGTCTTTCTGGAAGACTATAAAGTCTTAGTAGAGTTAACAGCTTCCAATAGGGTTGGGTTTCATAGATACACATTTCCAAGGACAGATAAGGCTTATATTATTATCGACCTCTTTACAAGGATAGGAGATATGGCTGAAGAGGCATGGGTAAAGATTGTAGGGAATGATGAGATAGTAGGATTTATCAGGGGTGGCCATTTCTGTGGAGCTAGGGACCCTCAGGCAATATACTTTTCTGCCAGATTCTCCAAGCCTTTTAAAGAGTTCGGTACCTGGAAGGTCTTTAGGATAGATAAGGGCAACAGAGAAGAGAGAATGTTGAGTAGATCAGATCCATTTATTGGCGCTTTTGTAAGGTATTCGACAGAAGAGAAAGAAAAGATAATGATAAAAGTGGGGATATCATTTACTGGAGTAGATGGAGCTAGAAAGAACCTTCAGGAGATACCAGATTGGAATTTTGAAAGGGTAAAAGAAGAGGCAAGAAAAAGTTGGGAGAAAGAACTGAGTAAGATAGAAGTCGAAGGAGATGAAAAAGATAAGGTAAAGTTTTATACCGCCCTCTATCATTCTTTTATCCATCCTAGCATTTTCTCAGATATAGACGGTAAGTATATAGGAACAGATGATAAGATCTACTCTTCAAGTTATAATCACTATACCGTATTTTCTCTCTGGGATACATTCAGAAGCCTGCATCCGCTCTTTGTTCTTATACAACCTGAGAGAAACGTAGATATAATAAAGAGTTTTCTGGATATCTTTACCCAGTCGGGTTGGTTACCCAGGTGGCATAAGGGTAACAGAGAGACAAATTGTATGATTGGTACACATAGCGATTCGGTAATAGCTGATGCTATTGTTAAGGGATTAAAAGGATTCGACCTGAATAAAGCCTACAGTGCTATGTATAAAAATGCGATGGTAGAATCTAGAGACTTTAATCAGGGTAGAAGAGGCATAACAGAGTATAAAGAGCTTGGCTATGTCCCCGGAGATAAATTCAACCAATCTGTATCTAGGACTCTGGAGTACGCCTATAATGACTTCTGTCTGGCTCAGGTAGCCAAGATACTTGGTAAAGAAAACGACTATAAGCTCTTCATTAGAAGGGCTCAAAATTACAAGAATCTTTATGATGCCCGTGTTGGCTTTATGAGAGCCAGAGATAGCAATAAGAACTGGTTAGATAAGAATTTTGATCCTACAGATGCCACGTCACAGCACTATACTGAAGGTAATGCGTGGCAGTGGACATTCTTTGCCCCTCAGGACCCTTATGGACTTATTAGCCTTCTGGGCGGAGAAGACGCATTTGTTAAAAAGCTTGATGAATTCTTCAATACAAAGGTCCCTATAAAAGGCCCTCCAGATATTACGGGTCTTATTGGACAGTATGCCCATGGGAATGAACCTTCACACCATATAGCCTACTTCTATATCTATGCCAGGATGCCATGGAAGACTCAAGAGCTTGTAAGAAAGATAATGGATACACTGTATGGGACAGGACCCGATGGATTGTGCGGCAATGAAGACTGTGGGCAGATGTCCGCCTGGTATATATTCAGCTCTCTAGGCTTTTACCCATTCTGTCCAGGAACACCGGTATATGTAATAGGTTCCCCTATATGGAAGAAAGCAGTTATACACCTTCCAGATGGAAAGGATTTTATTATAGAGGCAGAGGGTGCCTCTAAAGAAAACATATATATTCAGGAGCTTTATCTGAATGGAAAACCTCTGGATAGATTATGGTTATCGCACGAGGAGATTATAAGAGGTGGAACTCTTTCTTTCAAAATGGGTAATAAGCCAAATAAAGAGTTAGGAACCAAAATTGAAAGCCTTCCTCCAGATTTTATTAAATAAGACATCTTATATTGACAAGTTTCTCTTTTAGAATAAAATCGAGCTGCTATTGCAGAGATTATGGCCGATGGGACACTTCATGGGAAGTTTATCGGAGGACATCAATATGACATAGATCAGGGCTATGTTACATTCTCTGCCGAAGTATCCCTAAGATAGATCTATATTCTATAATTAATTAGGGGGTTGGGAGGCCCATCCCCCTATATTTTTGAATAATAATTTATGATTTTTTCTCTTTTTGGTGATTCTTTCCTATTTTAAGATTCTGGTCTTTTATTGCCATTTTAGTGTTATAATACTTCTTGTAACTCTTGGATGAAAGGGGAGATATTAATGGGAGTTAAGGAACTTGCCCAGAAGGCTAAGTCTGCCTCTTA
>CAZZLK010000078.1:0-5617 GCA_964655195.1 uncultured bacterium | reverse complement strand
AACTACTCAGTTAGCCTATAGCCTCTAACCCTAGGACCGTCCGACTTGCATGTTTTAGGCACACTGCCAGCGTTCATCCTGAGCCAGGATCAAACCCTCCAACCTATTTATATCGGTCAAATGAGTTCTTTCCTGTGCTCTTTTTCTTCCCTTATTCAGGAATTAACGAGGACTCTTTCCTCTCACTATATCCTTCTTTCAAGGTGCGATTTACTATTCGCATTCTAAGTATACTATATACCCTCTCCCAAAGTCAATACCCTGTTATGGATCAGGTTACTTCTTTATAAAGATCTGAGCAGGGAAGTATGCATAGGTTCTTAGATTATCGTAGCCCCAAAGACCTTCAGCAGGGATATTTCTTAAGTAATTTTTAGCTATAATTGGTTGCGGAGTCAAACCAACAGTTCCTATAGTCCAGAGATTTTCGGCGTTAGATTTTAGGATCTCTTTCCCCAATCTTATTCTCTCTTTATCACTCAGTGTAGTCTGCATCTTCTCCCATAAAGTTAAGAGTCTTTTAACCTCTTTAGGAGGTTCTTCTCCTGCTTTACCATTAGTAACATACCACTGAGCCCAAAGAGGACACCAGGTATTCTCCCAACCATAATTCATTGGCACCCACCAGTAAGGCTCAAGAGGGAACAAAAAGGCACATCTATCGCCAGTCCAAAAGCCCATCTGTATAAGATTTCCCATAGCTCTTGGGCTTTGAAGTTCTCTGGCGATTTCCTTTACCGCTACTTTGACTCCTATAGCATCCCAATAGCGGACTAACATCTCTCCAAGTCTCGTAGCAGTTGCATCTGGAACATGCTCCAGAAGGATCTCTAATCTTTTGCCATCTGGTCTCAACCTATACCCGTCCGTCCCACGTTTTAATCCCATTTCATCCAGTAACTTATTTGCAGTCTCTGGATCGTATTTTGTATAAGCACTTCCAAATGACTCTTCATAGTATGGAGACTGGGGTATTACAGTAGTCTGTCTAGGAACACCTAAACCGAAGTATAACATCTGATTTAACTCTTCACGATTTATCGCCAGTGACATAGCCCTTCTAAATCTTACATCTCTAAATATATTTCTCAGTACTGGATCCTCTTTATAGGTCTGATTGATTTCAATGATAAAATTCGAACCCCATAATCCTTGCCATAGAAGTACCCTATAGTTTCCTTTCTTCTCATTCTCTTTGTAGAGAGTATAATTCTCTAGACTAGTACGTCTTCCAGCAAAATCTGCCTCTCCGGAGATAGCCTTCATATCCATAACATCGATACTCTGGACCACACTGATGAATATCCTATCTATATATGGAAGCTGATTACCTGCAGTATCAATCTGCCAGAAATATGGATTCCTCTCCATAACTAAGAAATCTGTTCCTCTCTTGGTGAGCACAAAGGGCCTCAGAGTAGGACAGTTTACTTCTGTGGCATTAATAGTATTATACTTTCCAAAAAGTTGGTACCACTTTTCAAATCCTTCCGCCTTAGCCCTTTTATTTATCTCGTCTATAGGTGTATATTTTGGATGAAATTGTTTCAAGAAATGTTTGGGACGATAGATTGCTCCTGTTTCGTGGGCTAACCTGTATATAGCCATAGGATATGGAACTGCAAAGCTCAATCTAACTGTGTAATCATCAACCTTTTCTACCTTCATCAACTTTCCACCAGGAGACCAATATACAGGCTTTACAGGAGTGAGTTCATCATTCAGTATGATGTCTTCATACCAGAACAGAATATCATCAGCAGTAAAAGGTGCACCATCTGACCATCTCATTCCCTTACGGAGATATATAGTGAGAGTCTTACCTCCATCTGCAAACTTCCATGCCCTTGCTATACGTGGAGTTACTGAAGAGCCATCGGTAGCTATACCTAGTATATGCTCATACCCGGTAAAATAGTCTGCTTCTCCAAGGCTATTGGGGGAATTGGTAAATAAATTCACCTGCCCTCCATACTGTCCAATCTCCTCTACGGGGACTACTACTAATGGATCTTTGGGGAGTCTCTTATCTACCGGAGGAAGTTTACCCTGCTTTACAAGTTCTGCTAACATTGGAGATTCACCAAATTTAGTTATTCTTTTACCAGTAGCTCTTTGATAATCGGCTGGGGTATTATAATAGTTTGGCTTAGGAACCTTCTGGGCAAGTGAGACAGAAACGGTGCTGAATACTAGGAACAAAGACAGTAAGACCGGTATAAATCTGACTAGACACCTATTCATTACTATCGCCTCCCTCTATATTTTTATTACTGTAAGATTATACCATACTTAGACTTCTATATTGAAGAAGATCCTGACCAAAAGTCCAATTCCAAAGGAGATAAGAGATACTCCAAAGACTATAACGAGCATCTCTAAAAATCTTCTTTTAAAATCGAGTTCTTTTGCCACTGAGATATAGAAGGTGAAAAATAAGACGAGAACTATAGCAAAGAAGAGTGTAAGGATAAAGGCAGTAAAACAATTCTTAAGTATTATATAGGGGAGTATGAGGAAAAATACAGCAAATATATAAGTTATTCCGGTACTGATAGAAGCCTTAACAGGATTTTTCTCTTCACCTTCAGCCCTAGTAGAGAGATATTCGGAGGCAGACATAGAAAGAGAGGCTGCTATTCCTGTAATAATTCCAGTGAGAGCAATTAAAGATGTATTTCTTAGGGCAAATGTAAATCCTGCCAACGTACCGGTAAATTCTACTAAGGCATCGCTCAAACCCAAAATTACAGAGCCAACATATTTCAACCTCTCTTCATCTAAGATACTTAAAAGCTCTTTTTCATGGATCTTTTCTTCTCCGATAATACTATCTACCTGAGGATATAGATGTACAATCTTACTATAATTCTTCTGAGCCATTGTCTCCCCAGATTCCATCAATTTTAAACCGAATGTTAGGCCTAATATCTTTACAATAAGGAGATAGAACCATACTTTAATTCTATCAGGACTAACATCTCTATTAGTAATCTCTTTTAATCTCTCGTAGTGGTTATACTCTTCCTGGGCTAATCTGCCCAATACCTCACTATTATGCTGATCCTTTGTACTTTGCGATAGACGAAGATATATGAGATGTTCTGTTATTTCATTCCTCTGCAAATCTATAACTTCCATAGTAGTTATCCTCCCTTTTTAAGGATATTATACTACGAAAGCTCGTAAGATTAAATTGAATAAGATTGTCTCAAATAGTATAATTCCAGAGAGAAAATATTGTGAAATAGGAGGGTTAATATGGGAAAAGTATCTATCTATACCGAGCCTATTCCTAACATTCCCTGGGAAGATAGGCCTGCAGGGTGTAAAGATGTCATATGGAGATACTCAAAAAATCCAATTATAAAAAGAAACCATATCAGGAGGTCAAACAGTATATTTAATAGTGCGGTTGTAAAGTTTAAAGACAGGTTTGCAGGTGTCTTCAGGGTAGATGACAGGAGTAGATCAATGAACATACACAGTGGTTTCAGTGATGATGGGATCAGCTGGTCACTCAGTGAAGATCCGATAGATTTTATCCAGGAGACCAGGGACCCTCTGATAAGCAGTTATAAGTATGACCCTAGGGTGACATGGCTTGAAGATAGATATTACATAACCTGGTGCAACGGATATTATGGTCCTACTATAGGGATAGGTTATACGTATGACTTTGAGAAATTCTATCAGATAGAAAATGCGTTCCTCCCTTACAATAGAAATGGGGTACTATTTCCAAGAAAGATCAATGGAAAGTACGCAATGTTGAGCAGACCTTCGGATAAAGGCCATACTCCCTTTGGGGATATATTCTACAGTGAAAGTCCAGATATGATCCACTGGGGTTGTCATAGATTTGTAATGGCAGCAGGACACCAATATTCTTCATGGCAGTCTCTTAAGATAGGAGCTGGTCCGACACCTATAGAAACCAGTGAGGGGTGGTTGCTGATATATCACGGGGTATTACTCTCCTGTAATGGCTATGTCTATAGTTTTGGATGCGCACTGTTAGATAATGAGAAGCCATGGATAGTAAAGTACAGGTCTAGGAGTTATCTGCTTTCACCTCAGGAGTTATACGAATGTGTGGGAGACGTTCCAAATGTAGCTTTTCCATGCGCAGCATTATGCGACTCTCAAACAGGCAGGATTGCCATATATTATGGAGGGGCAGACACAGTGGTGTGCCTCGCTTTTGGATATATAGACGAGATTATAGACTTCTTAAAGACAGATGGAATAAAGATGATCTAGTAGAATAAGGGGGCTTCAGATGGAGCCCCCTATGTTTTTATTTTGTAGTGATACGACCCTCTACTTTGGGATTCACAGGGGAATGAGCCTGAATGTACTCTCTCAAGACCTCGTAGTCTACAAAACCAAGATTTATGAAATTACTTCCCTTTTGAAATACAGTATATCCATCTCCACCCTGGGCTAGAAAGTTATTAGTTACTATCCTGTAAGTCTTGGCAGGATCTATTGGCTGATATGTGCCATCTGGGTTCTTTACCTCTACACTGACGATCCTCTTCCCTGGTTCGGCATTAGGGTTCCATACAAATCTCAATCCGGATACCTGTGGGAATCTACCTGCCAAATCCTTTACCTGACTAACACCATTCTCTAAAGCCTCTATGATCTGCTGTCCAGTAAGCTCTAATGCGACCAGATAATTCCCGAATGGCAATACAGTCATTATCTGACCAAGCGTTATCTTACCTTTAGGGATCGATGCCCTGATTCCTCCACCATTCTGTATAGCAATAACCGCATTTACAATCTTAGCTTTAGCTAACATAGCGTCTGTAATAAGATTGGCAAGATTTGTCTCCTGAGATCTCACCCTGCTTCTCTCTCCATCAAGATCAACCAGAGACTCTCCTACCACTGCATTCATTAGTCTTGTAACAGGCTTTTTGTAGTCATCAAGTTTGGCTTTACAGAGAGCTTCTTCCGGAATCTTATTATCGATAGCTATTAAGCTTCCCTTCCAGCTCTGAATGACCCCATTATCTCCAAAGACCACATCCAAACGACCAAGGTATTTACCATACTCATTAGCCTGTACTATTAAAGTTATCTCACCGTCGTGAGCTACAACAGTTGGATAGTTTCCGGGTAATGTATGGGAATGTCCTCCAACAATTATATCTATACCTTTTATCTCTTTGGCTAACTTTATATCGTTGTCCCAACCTATATGGGTAAGAGCTATAATCTTATTTATTCCCATAGACTCTAATTCTTTTACTATACTTCTTGCTGTCTCCAGATAGTCGTTGATAACAATATTCTTTCCTGGACTTGATATCTCTACTGTCTCAGGGGTAGTTAAACCAAAGATACCATACTTCTCTCCCCCTTTCTCAAGTATTATCCAGCTCTTCACCTTACCCCTTAGAGCCTCTTCTTTTGAAAAATCGAAGTTAGCACATAAGATAGGAAATCTTGCCTTTTCGATAAAGTTTGCCAGAACTTTGGGTCCCATATCAAACTCATGATTACCAAGGGTCATAGCATCGTAACCAGCGTAGTTCATAAATCTCACATCAGCAGAGCCTTTATAGATAGTAAAATAGGGAGTTCCTGAGAATACATCACCAGC
>CAZZLK010000077.1:0-12885 GCA_964655195.1 uncultured bacterium | reverse complement strand
AGTAAGGAATGACTCAACCGCATTGTACAGGTCATGCCTAGTAAAAGGCTCCTCCTTTACCAGAATTCCCTTTGCCCTAGCTATCTCTATAACAGTATCTCTGGTTATACCCCTCAGGGCTCCAAGATATGTTGGAGGTGTTACCAGTTCACCCTGTTTTGTATATATGAAGATATTATCTACCGCTGCCTCCACCACATAACCTTGAGGGTTTAGGAAGATAGCCTCATCAGCACCTGCCAGATAAGCCTCATACTTTGCCATTGCGCTGTTTAGATAGTTAAGAGACTTTATCTGTGGATTGCAGGCATTAGGATTATTCCTCATAGTAGAGGCACAGACTGCAGTGATTCCATCCTCATACATCTTGGAAGAATAAAGGGTAATCTTGTCGGCTATAATGATCACTGTAGGGGACATAGCGTCCCAGGGATTTATACCAAGACCCTTAACCCCTCTAGTGACAATTGGACGTATGTAAGCGTCTCTCAAGCCATTTCTCCTTATCGTTTCTGCCAATGTCTCCTTAAACTCTTCCTTACTCATTGGTATCTTTATCAGGATAGAGTGGGCAGACTCATAGAGTCTGTCTATATGCTCATCAAGTTTAAATACCCTTCCATTGTAAGCCCTTATTCCTTCAAATACCCCATCACCATAGAGCAACCCTCTATCATATACAGATACCTTAGCAGATTCTGTAGGAACAAAATCTCCATTTATATATACTATGCCCATTACGATAAGCCTCCTAAAACCTTAAAATTTCCACTAATTATACATAATCCAAGTACTCCAAGCAAGGGAATTAGAGATTAATATAATATTATATCAGAATTCAGTCTTACTTTTTTATCCCATCTCTTGAGAAACCAATCAGGGAATTCTGTATGAACAGGGACGATAATGTCAGGATTGATCTCTTCTATAAGAGCTTCCAGCCCTTCGGGAGATATATGTCCTGAAGCATGGTATATTCTATCAAATTCCAGGCTTCCATTTTTCTCTCTCACACCCTTGGGCTCTATATTAAAATACCTCAACCATCTTAATAATCTGAGAAAATCTATGTTCTGATCCTCTGTATAAGCCTCACTGTTTGAATGTATATAGATAGCACCTCTTAGTGTCTCATAAGAAAAATCAAGCAGGTTGGGGAGCTCATAATAGCCAATATTCAGTATGTAGGATCCGGGTGACTTTTCTATCTCGGAAGGCTTTATAAGGATTTCCTTAATTGGAGGATTGTTAAATATCTTTCCTTGCAGGAGACTATTCTCCCATCCCTTCCAGGACCCCTTCCCCTGGTGGTAGACTCTAATATGTCCCAGATAGCGTCTAAAATCCCAATCAGAATTTATCTCTGCCAGTGTATTTAGGATTATATAGTCCTTTGGCAGGACAACAAATTGTCTGTCAGTCTCCTCAGCTACTTTAAGAAAGGTATGAAATCTCTCCAGATGTCTGAAGGGGAAATCGGCAATTATGAGTTTACTCCTGTGTTTCTTTACCTCTTCATATATATTATTGTAGAGCATAGCCTCTGTTATTATGCTGTGAGACTCCTTTGTCCTGGTCCCCTCCACTATGAGTACATCTACCTTACCCTTTGTACTATTTATCATTTCTCTGGTAGAGTTAGCCAACTTCAATCTATTTTCTCCTATATCTAGCAAGATCTTCTCTTCCTCAGGTAGGGGACTATCTCTGAAGTCCCCGGTATAGAGAATCCTTATCCCACTCAATGTAAAATACAGTGAGGCAGAACCAATGACCGAGTGATACACAGGTAGAACCTTTGCCTCTACAAGACCAGCCTGAAAGGAGTTTTCAACATTCATCTCTTCAAAGTAATTCTCTATATCCTCTATAGATAGAGGGAGAGAGGAAACACCATTATCTCCAAAGTAGATAAGTCTTCTCTTAATAGGATTTTTATTACCTTTCTGGTTTGGCTTTATCAATACATCCTCCCTCACAGGATAAGACCCAGGGAATCTACTGTCTACCATCAGTCTGCTCTTTTCTTCAGAGTTAATCTCGCTTAAGGCAACAATCAAAGCCAGAGTCTCCGTAGTGGAAAGTATCGGTATATCCTCCCTCAAAAGCCCAACAAGACCCATATGGTCCATATGTGCATGGGATAAAAATGCAAAGATTATCTCCTTTGATAATTTGGGGAGGTCTAAGCTACCAGTAAGATCAGACCTGTATATATCAATCCTGGGAAGAAGTTTCAACTTCAATAGGTCCTTAACTATTAATCCTGCCCTAGGGGAGATAAACTCCTCGAAATAGTTATTCCAGGAGGCAAAATTTATACCAAAATCTAACAGGATGCAGCCCTCCTCCCCCTCTACCAGGATCTTATTACCTCCTATGACATTGTAACCGTCAAGGACCCTTATTCTAATCATACATATCCTCTCTCAGAAAGAATCTCTATAAACCTCCTATACCGCTCTTCATAGAGGGGAACCAGATCTCTATCCGGCTCTACCCCCACATCTATCTTGACCATCTTAGAGACGGCAAGGTCTAGAGATTCATAAAAGGTTCTGCTTGCCCCCAGAATAGCTACACCCATCCCCGATGTTGCAGATACAGGCCTTTTTAATACCTTATTCATAATACTTGACCTTATCTTCAACCAGATAAGACTTTTAGAGCCACCACCAACCGTATATACAGTATCGTTAGTCCTTACTCCTATCCCTGAGAGGGTCTCGTAGCAGAGCCTCTCTACATAAGCTACCCCCTCCAGGTAACCGAGATATAACTCTTCTCTAGAGGAAGGACCCCCAGAAACAAAACCCTTAGCCCCAGGATTTACAAATGGGAATCTCTCTCCATCTCTCACAAGTGGATAGATGATAAGGGAACTAGGGATAAGGTCTTTTATCTTCTTATCCAGTTCCTTATAGTTCTCCCCGGGGAAAATCTTCTCCAGGCATTCTCCTCCAACATTGCTGGAACCTCCTGGAAACCATCTATTCTTCTCAGGATGGAGATGACTATAAAATCTACCCAGAGGGTCTCTGATGAGAGAGGATGTCACTCCTTTGATTACCAGAGTAGTACCAAGGGTTGTCGAGGATTCTCCAACCCTTACCGCCCCGGATGCTATCTGCCCACTCGTCCCATCTGTAAGACCTGTAAGGACTGGAATGTTGTAATCTATACCAAATTCATCTAGGAGTTCTTTCCTTATACCCCCTATAATCTCTCCCGGTGCCAGAACCTCCGGGAGTTTATCCAGTTCAATACCCAGTTGTTCTATCTCAGCTGGCCATCTGTAATCTAACAGATCGAAACCGAACTTCAGGGCGTTTGTATGGTCGGTTATGCCCATCCTACCTGTAAGTTTAAAGTTTATAAAGTCAGTTGGTGATAAGAAGAACCTTGTCCTCTCATATATATCTGGCATATTATTTTTCAGCCACAGGATCTTGGATAAGGCATATGAAGCATTGAACTTATATCCAAGTTTCTCAGTCAGCCCTTTCAGATGTCTATTCAGTATCTTGGATTCCTCGGCACCTCTAGGGTCATTATACATCAAGGCTGGCATTACAGGCTCTCCTCTAGTATCAACGCAGACCACCGTGCCAGATGTTGAGGTAACAGCAAGGGATAGGATTTTATTATCTCTTCCCAGTCTGAAGATACTAGAACCTAAAAGGCACCTTGTCACTTCCCACCAGTATATAGGATTTTCAGGCTCTTCTTTAAATACATCTTCTGAAGATGACAGGATGTTCCCCTCTCTATCTACTATAACCACTCTAGCCCCCTGAGTCCCAAGGTCCAAACCAAGAAATACTTCTCTCATCTTAATTTTTCTTTCACCTCTCTTATCTTCTCCTTCATACTGGAGACCCATTCTTTTTTGGGAGAGACCTTTTTATACCTTGAAGTTACAAATATCTCAGTGATCTCCCAGTAGGGGACACCAATCTCAGGCAGGACAGACTCGACTCTTCTGGCATACTCATACGGTGTCTCCCACTTTTCTTTACCAAGATTCTTCTTAGCCATAATCTTCAGAGACAATCGGTAGTAATAGACTATCCAGCCAAGAATAGTAGAAGGTCTTTCTACAGAGATTATCCTGGGCAGATGAATGGAAGACGTACCTATATTCCTTAAAGACCTTAACTCTCTGGCTAATTCCCCTATAGAGTAAAATAATCTGGTAAACCCTTCTTTCAATATAGAAAGAACTCTAGAGAAGAAACCCGATCTTATAAGTAGTATCATACCAAAGACTATTCCTATGCCCAAAAGAGTCCAGAGGATATAGTGAGGTATGAAGATAAATTTGGGATTACTTGGAGTAGAAAATCTTGGCCTTATGTAGAGTATCCTGAACCTCCACAAGAGAGGATTAATCAATGGTGATCCATAGTCTGCTGGTTTGGGCTGAAAAAGTCTGGCTAGAAATTCTCCCAGCTTGGAGAGAGAAACCGGAGAATATCCCCATGGTAATACCAGACTGATGAGAAGACCAAAGAACAAGACCAGTGTAGGGAGGGATAAACCTTTGGTAAAGATCCCGCTGGATATCGTATGCCCATCCAGTTCTTTCTCGGTTGCCTTTGCCCTCAGTAACCCATACCAGAGAAACACAAGATATACGAGGAAGTAAATCGTAACTATATACCAGAGATACTCAGGTATGTCCTTCTTCCACTCCCATATACACGCAAGTACGATTATTACCAGAAAAAGTATAGAAGCCCAGCGAACCCCTATACTTCTAAGATGAGGGATTCTGTTTATCCTGTGGGTGGGGCTTGTTACCCATTCGTAATATCTTTTGGAGTCTAACGGGGGAGGGTACTCTTCTTCCTGGGGGAAAAGAAGTCTCCAGTCTTCTGCAGTAGAACTCGATAGGGAAAAGAAAAATAACAGTAATAAGAGATTAATCGGGAAATAAAAACTCCCCAACTGAAAGAAATCCAGCTTCAAACCAAGGTCTTTTCTTATCCCAAGGACAAAGATAAGCCTTGCCAGGGGCAGGTAAGGTATAAGACCAACAAAACCGGAGCCTGAGATCTGGAAGAAGTAACCAAATGTAACTGCCAGAAAGAGATTAAAAATGGTATAAGATGGGATATAAAAGGATGGAAATAGAATTCTAGCAATACTTTGTATCAGGTAAAATCCAAGTAAAGATAAGAGAGAGACAAAGATCAGTCCTTCTATCTCATGGAGATTATAGCGCCTTGATCTTATCTTCATTAGGGACCTCATATATGAAGATTCCCTCCTCACGCCTATCTCCTTTATAGTCTATCAGAGTAAAAAGAGAGATATTTGTCCCTCTCCGATTTATACCTATCAGAGTTTTCATAAGCTGCTCATTCTCCCTTGGTGTAATTACGAGCAGATTTACCCATCTGGGAAATGATAAACTCTCAGAATAGACTAGAGGGGGAAAATCATCGGTCCTTCTAGGGGTTACTCTGGCAAGTAACTCTAAGATTCTTATAAGATGTTCTTCCCCTCTCTTTGGCGGGATCTTCTGCACTGTAAGGTTTGTATCCTCTATCAACATATCTCCACCATTTGTCACCAGACCAACCTCCTGCTTTTTCTTAATAAGAAATGTTGCCAGAGAAGAAGCCAGAGTTATTGCCAATTCCACCTTGTAATCCCTATCGAAAGTGGAATAATCCTGATATCTGAGATTCAGGAATATCACACTCTGAGCACCAACCGTAGGTTCGTACATCTTTACCTGTAAGACTCCAGTTCTGGCAGATAGTTTCCAGTGGATCCGCTTGATCGGATCACTTGTACTGTATTCCCTGGTCCCCCTAAAAAGGGATGGGTCCTCAAAGGCAACCTCATCTGAACGTAACTCACCTACTGGCTGGTAAGAGTGTATCCTACCCGAGACTATCGGTACTATCTTAGGGTATACAGTTAACCTATCGTTAACTCTAAAGGTATTCTTAAACTCCTCTCCAGAGATGATATCAGAGGTCTGCAGTACAACAGGTCCTAACTGATAAACACCTCTTTTAATACCCTTTATCTCGTAACTTAAAGAGACCTTCCCCTTCGAAGGGATCCTGTGTAATCCTCCAACCTTATAGGGAAAGATAAGTTTTTCTGGGAGATAAGAAACTGTCTCTAACCAGTACACTGGAAGAAAGGTCTCATTTGATACAGTTATAGAAAATCTAGATACCTCTCGATAGAATATATTCCTTGGTTCTAATGAGACATCCAGTTTTAGATTACTAAAAGCAAATCTCGATAGATATCTACTTAATAGAGGAAGTACTATAGAAAGATAAAAGAGGACATATAAGAAATGGACTCTAAATAATAAGGACAGAATACCAAAGAAAAATACCAGAGAGAACCATCTTATCATTTAACCTTTCCCACCGGAACTTCAACAGAGGCAAGTATACTTGAGATCACGCCTCTCTGTGTATAACCTCTAAGATAGCTCTCAGATTTTAGAATAATACGATGGCTCAAAACCAGAGGAGCAAGCTCCTTTACATCATCGGGTAAGACATAATCCCTACCTCTGATATAGGCTAAAGCCTGTGAAGTCCTGTAAAGTGCAAGACTTCCCCTGGGGCTAGAGCCTACAGCTATATCGCTATGCCTTCTTGTTGCACTTACTATATCCAGTATATACTGGATTATAGTCTCATCAACATAAACTTCCTTTATCTTTTCCTGTAAGGACAATACCTCTTCGAGAGAGGCTACTGGCCTCAACTCCTCTATTGGATGCCTTAACCTCTGCATCTTTACTATCTCCATCTCATCTTCATATGATGGATAACCTATAGAGAGTTTCATCAGAAAACGATCAAGCTGAGCCTCCGGCAGTGGAAAAACCCCCTCATACTCTATGGGATTCTGAGTAGCCATAACGATAAAGGGTCTGGGCAGTTTTATCGACACCCCTTCGACTGTGACCTGTCTCTCCTCCATACACTCCAGCAAACTAGATTGTGTCCTTGGTGTAGCCCTGTTTATCTCATCAGCCAGGACAAGATTTGCGAACACAGGTCCTGGTCTAAATTCAAATTCCTGTGTCTTCTGATTGAAGACAGATACTCCAGTGATATCTGAGGGGAGAAGGTCCGGGGTGCACTGAATCCTCTTAAAACTCATCCCCAGAGATATAGCCATAGCCCTCGACAACATAGTCTTCCCCACGCCAGGTATATCCTCCAGTAGGATATGGCCATTAGAAAGGATAGCGGTAAGAAAATACTCTATAACCTGTCTTTTACCAATGATTACCTTTTCTACATTTTCTATAATCTCCTGTATCATAATCGACTTACCTCTTATGTATAAGAATACTACTATTTTGAAAGAAATACAACAGGATACTAAGCTAAAAGGACCTCTATCCCTGCATCTCTAAGTAGCTCGACGTATTCAGGGGATAACTCTCTATCGATAACCAGTATATCAAGTTCAGAGAGAGGACAAAAGGAAACAAGATATTCCTGTCCTATCTTTGTATGGTCCAGAACCCCTATCCTCTTCTTTGCACTCTTTGCCATCATCATCTTGGTATTAGCCTCAGTAGGATTGGGTGCGGTCAATCCTCTCTCCAGGCTCAAGCCATTAGCACCTAAAAAGACCTTATCCACGTATAGATTTCTCAGGATACTCTCAGTAAAACTTCCAACCAGGGCACCGGTAAGACTCCTGCACTCTCCACCAAGGACAATTAGATGTATATTGGAACAATTCATAAGCTCATAGGCGATAGGGATAGAGTTAGTAATGATTGTGAGGTTAGTAAAACCTTTACACTTTATATTCTTGGCTATCTGATACGTCGTAGTCCCTGAGTCCAGTATTATAGTATCATTATTTTTTATAAGGTCCACCGCTAACTTCCCTATCCTGGATTTTACGGAGAGGTTTTTACATTCTCTCTCAAAGAGCGAGGGTTCAAACTGGACATTGACTATGGCTATAGCTCCTCCATGAGTCCTTTTGATTAGACCCATCTCATCAAGTTTATTGAGATCTTTCCTTATGGTTACCTCACATACATTCAGGAGGGAGCTTAGCTCCTGAACAGTAACGCTCTTTTTCTCATTGACTATCTCCAATATCTTGGATATCCTCTCTTCAGTAAATATGATATCACCTGCCTTCCTGCAAGAGTCTGAGTCTAGGGGATAGATAATTCTATCCCCTAGAATATTCCTACTTACCCATCCCTACTCTCTGAGCCTGCTGCAATACCTTACCTTCAGTCTTTATGGTAGGAGCAATAACAAGCTCAACCTGATGGAATTCTTTTATATTCATAGCCCCACAAACACCAAGAGAGTTCTTCAATGCCCCAACAAGGTTTTGAGTCCCGTCGTCCGTCCTAGCAGGGCCAAAGAGTATCTCCTGAAGGGTTCCGGTAGTACCTGTATAGACTCTTGTCCCTCTAGGGAGAGCAGAATGACTCATTGCCATACCCCAGTGATAACCCTTACCAAAAGCCTCTCTAGCACGAGCCAGAGCCTGTCCAAGCATTACTCCATCCGCCCCACACGCTATAGCCTTGGCTATATCTCCACCAGTATTCATACCTCCGTCACCTATAACCGGGATATATCTACCGGTCTTGTGGTAGAATATATCCCTGGCATAAGCCACATCGGCTATTGCAGTTACCTGCGGAACACCAATACCCAATACCTGCCTGGTAGTACAGGCTCCACCAGGACCAACACCGACGAGGATCCCACTTATACCAGTCTCAAAAAGTTCCATAGCGGTGCTAAAACTTACCACATTCCCAACCACTACAGGGACAGGGACCTTTTTGGTAAACTTTTCAAGACTTAGGGGGATATAGTTCTTAGCCTTATGTCTTTCTGTAATTACTGTGGATTGGACCACAAAGATATCTACTCCTGCTTCTACCGCTATTTGAGCCATCCTCTCCGCCTCTTGAGGCACCGAAGAACAGGCAGTTATAACACCAGAATCCTTTATCTCCTTTATCCTCTTATATACAAGTTCATCCTTTACCGGTTCCCTATAGACTCTCTGCATTACTTCAGTTGCCTTATCTGGTGTGGCAGAGATAATCTCTTCCAGTACCTCTTGAGGATTCTCATATCTTGTCTGGATTCCCTGTAAGTTTAATACAGCCAGACCTCCAAGTTTACCCATCACTTTAGCAAAGTTTGGATCTACAACTCCGTCCATAGCAGCTGCAAGTATTGGTATCTCAAGCTTAAAACCTCCTATCTCCAGAGAGACATCTACCAACTCCGGGTCAACAGTAACATCTCCCGGAACTATCGATATCTCCTCAAAACCATATGCCCTTCTTGCCCATCTTCCTTTACCAATAGGTACTTCCATCTAATTATTACACCTCCAAATTTCTAACTTTGATATTCTACATATTTTACAGATTACAATAGATATATCAAGCCAAACTTGTGCTAATATTTATTCTACAATAAAAGATAGCTACTTAAAACTTGACGGATATAGACAAGTGAGATATAACAGAGACATTAGAAGACTGAAAGAGATGCAAAAATAAAACAATAAGAGGAGATTAATAATGACCTATGAAAAGATTATAGATAGAAGTATCACTTGGGCTGAGAAGGATCAAAATATTTTTGGCCTTTTTATAGTCGGTTCAAGGGCAAGAGAGTTATCTCCTGCAGACGAATGGTCTGATCTGGATCTGGTAGTTTTAGTGAATGACCCCAATATTTATATAGAAGATACAGAATGGGTGAAGAGTGTGGGAAATCCAAAAATTATATTCCTAGAAAAAACAGCCGTCGGAGATGAGAAGGAGATAAGAGTAATATTTGACGGTGGACTTGATGTAGATTTTGCCATAGTCTCTATGGAGAAGCTAAGGGAAAATACAGATGCTTTCGGGATAGTTGCTTACAGGGGCATAAAGATATTGGTCGACAAAATCGGAATCTCAGAAGAAATAAATTTTAAGAATATGAAAATAACTCATAAGCCCCCATCCTATTTTGAATTTTCAAACTCTGTTAAGGACTTCTGGTACCATACAGTATGGATGACTAAAAAACTACTGAGAGGAGAGCTATGGACAGCCAAGATTTGCTGCGATATACATATGAAATGGAATCTTCTAAAGATGATCGAATGGTATATGCTCTCTAAGAATGGCTGGGATTATGATGTATGGCATAATGGTAGATTCTTGGAAAAATGGGCTGAACCTCAAATTATAGAGCGTCTAAAAAAGGCATATGCCTATTATGACAAGGATGATATAAAAAGAGCCCTTATAGAGACTATGAATCTTTACAGATGGATATCTACAGAAACAGCCAGGAATCTGGGCTATAAGTACCCCGAGAAGGAAGAGCGATATTCAACCTATCTAGTGAAGAAGCTACTTAAATCTGGTGTTCCAGGCAACCTCTAACATCTTTAGAACATTTTCTAGTTTTGCTCCGTTATCTAATTCTGTGGTCGAACCAATAAAGTATCCTGGATAAGCTACTTTGATCGCCTCTCTACAGACCTCCTCTACCTCTTCCGGTGTGCCATTGGAGAGTAGTTGGCTAACATCTATGCCGCCAGCAATAAAGAGTTTATCTCCATATAGTCTCTTGACCTCTCTCAGGTCCATACCTGCTATTGTCTCTATAGGGTTTAATCCATCTATACCTGTCTCAATAAGATCAGGTATGACGTCCATTATATATCCATCAGAATGGAAAAGGCACTTTATATTATGTTCATGCCAGGCGTCATTTAATCTCTTCAACCTAGGAAAGAATTCTCTTCTTAACCACTGAGGAGAATGGAGTAACCTCTCTTTTGCAGCGATATCCCCATAAGTAAGGGCACAAGGAGAAAGATTTCTATCCGCAATCTTATGTATAAACCTAACCTGTAGATCTGTATATGCATCCAGATATTCGGAGATAAGTTCAGGTTCGTCTACAGAGAGATATGAAAAAATCTCTATCCCTAAACTATGCCTTAATTCATCAAGTCCCGTTCCTGTCTGAGCGTGTAAAACTACCGTATCTCCAACATAATCAAGAACCTTTTTGAAATAAGACATATACCTCTTAGCCATCTCTTCAACATCTGTCTTCTTTAGTCTCTCTATACTTTCAATCAACCATCTTTTTGCTCCCTCTTCATCTTTAAAAGGCTTTTCCTCTATCCAGCTTGTCCATCTCTCCTGCCTGATAACGAGGCCATCCTCTCTCCTATACGCCTTTGGTTCAGATGGTCCTGTGACACTCCTTGTCATATCAAGCATCTTTGAGATAGCTTCACAGGTTATCTTTAGCCCTTCTTCTCCAGGTGGTGGAACTTTTCCTGTAAAGTACTTTATCACCGCATCATTATAGAGTAAGTCATAGACAGGTACCCTATCCGTCTCTTGGAGATTTAAAGTCCTTTCTACTCTTTCCCGCTTCGTCATCTCTTTCATGGGTGTTTCTCCTCCACTAATTTTCTTAACTTTTCCATATAGTAACAGTAGTTATTGAACGATACATCAGGAGGCAGGCTGTGGTCAGGAGCTGGGATATATCCTCCCTCTTCTAGAACAGGCGATACCCTTTTAAGTTCGTTATCAATAGCGGATGGACCTTCTGCTATTGCCCTTTTATCTATACCTCCCATCATCCTTAATTCTTTTCCAAATGTCTTACGCACCTTTACAACATCCATCCCTGCCTGAACCTCAAATGGATAGATAAAGTTTATCCCCGCTTCTAGCCATATAGGAATAAGCGATGTAATATTTCCATCACTATCAAGAGATATCCACTTTACCCCTCGAGAATGGAGAAAGTCTACCACTCTCCTGTACCTGGGGAACATATACTTTTTTACAAACTCCGGACTGATCAATGGACCTGTCTTATAACACATATCCTCCCAGAAACCATACATATCTATATCGGTATAGTTTAAGATCTGATCCATCATTGCTATTATAAAATCTCCTATGGCATCCATCATCTCCTCTACAAATGCAGGGTCATCATAGAAGAGCATACAGAGCTTTTCGACACCAACAAGATTTCTCAATGGTCCAAAGAAACCTCCCCATCTATCAGAGATAACTATAAGAGGAAAGTCTCTATCTCTGTAAGATTGTAGTTTAGTTATATAGTCTTTCCCAATCCTACCTGCAAGGTCTGGCTGCATCCTCTCTTTCATAAACTTCCTGAAATCTTCCCTTGTCTCCACAGGAAACCTGATAAACTGTGGCATTGAGGACATAGGGTTGTCCTTTCTTTCTCTCATAAGGATTCCTTCATGATTTATATAGAGTATAGTCCTATCGTCTTCAGCGATTATCTTTCTTTCAAATGGAGGATTCGGGAAGAACCAATGGCCTGCCCATTCCCAGTGGTCTGTCTGAAAGAGAGGCTCTTTAGAAGGGTCATACCCTTCGTTCTTCCATCGTTCAATAGTCTCTGGCCAGGCACCAGCACCTACATAAAGGCATCTATCTACGGATTTATATTCCATTACGTTCCAGAATCTTTCCCTAGAAGTCATTACCCCTCTTCCTCTACCAGTGCCTTTAGAAGTCTTACTGCATTCTCTGCATCCTCTATATCTATCATCTCATGTGGGGAATGAACATATCTACATGGTATAGAAAGTGTCCCGCTTGGAATCCCCGATGAGGTTCTCTGGATTGCAGCTGCATCGGTTCCACCAAAGATCAGAATCTCTACCTGATATGGAATCCCGTTTTTCTCAGCCACATTTCTCAATCTCTCGACAACTTTTCTGTCACTTATAGAGGCGTTATCCTTAATCTTTATAGCAGGCCCTTTTCCCAGCTCTATTGACATCCTTTTGTATCCTTTAGGGGTGTCAGACCAGGCGGTAACA
>CAZZLK010000076.1:0-23116 GCA_964655195.1 uncultured bacterium | reverse complement strand
GGATAATCCTTATAGGTATAGGCATAAAGATACTTTTAGAGCACCTGATAAAATAAAAAGGGCACCTGAACGGTGCCCTCTCAGTTTTCTTTAGTACTCAGGAGGTGGAGGAGTGGTCTCCTTCTTCTCCTCTGGCTTTTCGACGACTACGGCTTCAGTTGTTAGTAACATAGCAGCGATACTTGCAGCATTCTGCAGAGCGCTACGGGTTACCTTAACCGGGTCAATTATTCCAGCCTTAACCATATCTACATATTCACCAGTCATTACATCCAAACCATGCCCCTTAGGCAAGCTCTTCACCTTCTCTACAACTACAGAACCTTCAAAACCACCGTTAGCAGCAAGTTGCCTAAGTGGTTCTTCAAGAGCCTTCTTTACTATCTCTACTCCAGTCCTTTCATCACCATCAGCCTTTATGTTATCAAGGACGTTCATTATGTTGATGAGTGCTACTCCACCACCTGGGACGATTCCTTCTTCTACAGCAGCTCTAGTTGCAGCAAGGGCATCTTCTATACGATGCTTCTTCTCTTTCATCTCTGTCTCGGTAGCTGCTCCTACCTTGATTACTGCGACTCCACCGGATAGTTTGGCAAGTCTCTCCTGAAGTTTTTCTCTGTCGTAGTCGGATTCTGTTTGCTCGATCTGAGCCTTGATCTGTGCAATCCTCTTCTTTATCTCCTCTGGATTACCCTTACCTTCTACTATGGTGGTATTATCTTTATCAGCCTTGACCTGTCTTGCCTGACCAAGCATATCGATCGTTACGTTTTCAAATTTGATGCCCAGTTCGTCAGATACCACCTGACCACCGGTTAGGATAGCTATATCCTGAAGCATAGCCTTTCTCCTGTCGCCAAAGCCAGGAGCCTTCACCGCCAGAGACTGCAGTGTTCCTCTTAGCTTGTTTACTACTAGAGTAGCAAGGGCTTCTCCTTCGACATCTTCTGCTATAACTACTAGAGGTCTTCCTCTCTGGACAACCTTCTCTAGGATTGGAAGTATATCATTTACAGAGCTGATCTTCTTGTCTGTTATCAGGATGTATGGCTCATTGACAATTGCTTCCATCCTCTCAGTATCTGTTACCATATAAGGAGAGATGTAACCTCTATCGAACTGCATTCCTTCTACCTGTTCAAGAGTGGTTCCGATAGTCTGAGCCTCCTCTACAGTGATAACTCCATCCTTTCCTACTTTCTCCATAGCATCAGCTATTAAATTACCAATCTCAGGGTCGGCTGCAGAGATTGTTGCAACATGGGCTATAGATTCCTTATCCTCAATCTGTATAGCCATCTTCTTGAGCTCTTCTACGCAGACCTCTACTGCCTTTTCAATTCCTCTCCTCAGAATCATTGGATTGGCACCTGCAGCAACGTTCTTTAGACCTTCTCTGATCATTGCCTGAGCCAATATTGTGGCTGTGGTGGTTCCATCTCCAGCTACATCTGCGGTCTTTGTGGCGACTTCCTTTATAAGCTGAGCACCAACATTCTCAAATGGGTCCTCTACTTCAATCTCTTTTGCTACTGTCACACCATCGTGGGTTATTGTTGGAGACCCAAACTTTTTCTCCAATACAACATTCCTACCCTTAGGACCGAGAGTAGTCTTTACTGCATCTGCCAGTGTATTTACACCTTTTTCCAGTTTTCTCCTAGCATCTTCATCAAATATGATTAACTTTGGCATCTGCTATTCACCTCCTTATTCTTCTATAATTGCCAGAATATCTCTCTCGCTGAGAATGAGATATTCTTCATTTTCTATCTTTACTTCTGTACCTGCATACTTTGAGTAGAGAACTTTATCTCCCTCTTTTATCTGGAGAGGAACAAGCTGTCCATTATCTAATAACCTACCCTGCCCTACAGCCAGGACCTTACCCTGTTGAGGTTTCTCTTTAGCGGTATCTGGAAGGACAATACCACTCTTTGTTCTCTCTTCAACTGCTATTGGCTTCACCAGTACTCTATCGCCTAACGGCTTTAGCTTCATTCTATCACCCTCCTTTTATATTTTTTAGCAATCATATCTATAGAGTGCTAACGCTTAAAAGTATATCATACTCTAATTCTAAATGCAAGAGGGTGATATAGAATTTGCAGACGAATTTTAGACTGCAAAAATACTTACTGATGGAGTATAACGAGATTATCTCTATGTATTACCTCGTGATATCCCTTCTTCCCCTTCAACTGTTCCAACTCATCACTCGAGTAGTAAACTATCCCTCTGGCAAACTCTTCTCCACTGGGAGATACGACAGATACTGCATCTCCAGATGAAAACTCTCCCTCTATCTCCCTAACCCCCTGGGATAAAAGGCTCTTGTTTCTAAAGACCAGTGCCTCATAAGCCCCCTGATCCACATACAGCTTACCCTTTGGGGTTATACCATAACCTATCCATATCTTACGTTTTGATAACTTGTCGCTTTCTATATGGAACAGTGTCCCAACAGGTTCTCCATTAACAACTCTCTCTATTACCCTATCTTCTCTTCCAGATGCTATTACAGTGGGAATATTTCTTCTGGCTGCTATTTCTACAGCAAGTATCTTTGTTATCATTCCACCAGAACCCTTTTCCGAAGGACCCCCCAGATCTTTAGGGATCTCGTCAAAGCTGTGTATCTCTCGAATCAACTTTGCGTCAGAATAAAGTCTCGGGTCCTTATCATAAAGGCCACTTACATTTGACAGGATCAGTAACATATCGCTATCTATTAGTGTCGCAACCAGGGCGGATAACTGGTCATTATCCCCCAATCTTATCTCTTCCGTTGCTACAGTATCGTTTTCGTTTATCACTGGAATTATACCGAGCCTTATCAGCTCTTCTAGAGTATTACGTGCATTAAGGAATCTCTTCCTATCGGCAAGGTCTTCTCTGGTCAATAAAATCTGAGCAACGATAAGTCCATAGGACTCAAATATTGAGCTATAGTAGTTTATCAATTTTCCCTGTCCTACAGCTGCCAACGCCTGTTTTTGCACAAGACCCAAGTTTCTATTAATGTTCTTTACTATAGACCTGCCAAGTCCAATAGCCCCTGAGGTAACAATAGCTGTAGATATTCCTAGCTTATGTATATTCTTAACCTGCTGGGCAATACTATTCAGAAAAACTATATCCAGTCCATCTTCAGGACACAGTGTAGCCGTACCTATCTTTACCACCAATCTCTTCATAGGACGAATTTCTCCCCAAGATATATCTGTTTTACCTTATCATTATTGGCAATATCAATGGGCTCACCACTTGCTATCACTTCCCCTTCATTTATTATATAAGCCCTATCAACTATGGAAAGAGTTTCTCTAACATTATGGTCTGTTATTAATATACCCAGTCCTTTTTCTCTCAGCTGATTTATTATCAACTGTATATCGGCAACAGTTATAGGGTCTATCCCTAAAAATGGTTCATCTAATAGAATAATCTTTGGAGATGTGAGAAGAGATCTGGCAACTTCAAGTCTTCGAGCTTCCCCTCCAGAAAGAGAAGAAGCCAGAGATTTTCTAAGGTGCGCTATGCCAAACTCAATCAAAAGTTCTTCTACTTTTGCCATCCTCTCCCTATTACTCATTGGAAGGAACTGGAGTATAGTTAAGAGGTTCTCCTCTACTGTGAGTTTTCTAAATATAGAAGGCTCCTGGGGTAAATAACCTATCCCAAGCCTAGCCCTCTTATGGATAGGCATATCCGTTATATCCTTATCATCCAGGTATATCTTTCCCTCATTTGGTCTTAATAGACCAGTTATCATATAGAACGTGGTAGTCTTTCCTGCCCCATTCGGACCCAAAAGACCAACGATCTCGCCAGATCTTATCTCTATTGAAACACCCTTTACAACAACTCTCTGTCCAAATCTCTTCACTAATCCTACTGTTCTAAGTATCATTACAGAATCTCACCCAATAAGACCAGTTCAATTCCTTTATCTTCCCAGTTATACTCCTTTATAACTGATAGGGTATCTCTCCTCAAGTGGCCAATACCAATGGCATTACCATTTTTTATACCGATATCAACCAGTCTGTCTATCTGAGATCTTATATACTCTTTATCATTTATATTATCCAGAAATACATCTCTCTTGGCAAATCTCTTCAAGCCTATCTCCCTAGAGATTTTCTCCCCTACAGAATCGGGAGTTGTAAGACTGTCAATAAAATAAAGCCCTCTATCTCTAACTATACCCAGTATAACTCTCATAATATCCTCTTTGGTGGTAGCTAAGGAACCCATATGGTTGTTTATCCCATTTACGTAAGGAAGCTCCTGAAGATATGCAATTACCTTTTCTTCTATCTCTTTTCTATCCATACCAACCTTTATAAATGTACTATCCACCCAGCTTTTCTCTCTTGGTTCCATAGGTAGATGCAACAGCACATCCCAGCCCATCTGTTTTCCAACAATACTCATCTCTTTAGACTTACTCTGCCCTGGAAGTATAGAGATATTAAGAGGTAAATTTATATCTTCTAGAATTCTATTAAGACTAGTTGACACTCCTACATCATCTATTATGATGGCAATCTTCCCTCTGGGTTGACTCTTTACAAATCTAAGTTCGAGTATCTTTTCACTATTCTTACAGATATTATTACCATCTAGACTATAACCAAGTTCAAGCAATTTTTCGTTCAATCTCCGTCTTATCCATTCGACAGAATAAAATGTGGGTACTTCTATGGTCCAGTCATCAAGAATCTTACAGTTAAATCTTTCAAAAAATGATTTTATAGCTTCTTCTAGCTTTGGATCTATCTTCTCCTCTGGTACTACTTCTTTATCCTCACTTACCTCAGGCATCTCTCTTTCAGACTCCATATTGTCTATAGCTTCATCCAATTGCTCATCTTTGAGAGTATCCTCCTGGAGAGGACTCTTCTCTACGGGTTTCTCTTCTTTGGGTAATGGTCTAAGTGGTTCATAGGCAGGTGTGGACCCCGTTTCGGGTAATACAGTTTGAGGCTGGGATATATGCCCTTTCATCCCAGCCTCCTTTATACTCCATACAGCAAAGAGACAGAAAAACAGAAACAATATGGAAAGAAACAATGTTATATCAAAAAGACTTCTCTTTCTTTTACTTCTTCCCAAGTAAGACTTCTTTTGCCCTCTCTAACTGAATATCTGTTCCCTTCTGATCCCAATCGACCTGAATATCAGGCTTTATACCTTCTTTATGAATATAGCGCATCTTGGGGGTAAGCCACTTCTCTACAGTTAAGCTTATGGCAGAACCATCAGCTAACTGGACTACGCTCTGTACAAGTCCTTTACCAAAAGTCTTTGTACCAACCAGTGTTGCTTTCTTATAATCCTGTAGTGCTCCGGCAACTATTTCCGATGCACTCGCACTACCTTCATTGACCAGTACAACTACAGGGACTTTTACCTTGTAGAGACTCGAGATAGCATCAAACTGATCCCTGTTTCCATTTCGATCTTCAGCATACAGGATAGGTCCCTTCTGAATAAAGTAACTGGCAACCTGTATGGCGGAACTGAGCAATCCACCAGGATTGTTTCTTAAGTCGAGTATAATTCCCCTCCTAGCCTTTGGAAGTATCTGATCTAAAGCATTATTGAGTTCATCAGCAGTCGGTTCTCTAAAAGCCTTTATCTTTACATAACCAATATTATCCTCCAGCAACTTACTGGAGACAGTTAGTAGCCTAATAACCGCTCTAGTAATTGTAATCTCTATAGGCTTCTGTTCACCCTCCCTCTGGATAGTAAGTCTGACCTTAGTCCCGGCTGGACCACGTATAAGTCTACTTACCTGATCGAGGTTCATCCCTTCGGTAGACTTATCATCCACCTTGAGTATTATATCTCCTGATTTTAAACCAGCCTTCTGAGCTGGCGTATCATCTATAGGAGAAATGACTACTATCTGTTTCTTGTCATTCATCCCTATCTCTATACCGATTCCTTCAAAGCTACCCTGAAACTCCTCGCCCATAGCCTTATAATCTTCGGGCTTCATAAAGTATGAATAGGGGTCGTTCAGACTCGATATCATTCCCTCTATACCCTTATAAGAAAGGTTCCTTCCATCTACCTTTTCTACATAGTTATTCATAATAAAATAGTACGCCTGGGAAAGGATCTGCAGATTCCTATCTATACTATTCTGAGCAGAAATATATCCCCCATAGTTCATTCCCGCCAGAAATGATACGGTTATCACTACTAGAGATACCAAACTGTACACTATAAAGTTACGCCTCATAAATCAATCCTCCAATCTTTGCTTTCTTATTATCAATCCTTATTTCTATTTTATCACAGAAAGAGGGTTTATTGGTGAACCGTTCCTTCTTATCTCAAAGTGTAGATGATTGCCGGTAGACCACCCTGTAGAACCGACTCTACCTATAAGCTGCCCCCTTTTCACCTGATCACCCTCATTTACCAGTAACTGGGAACAATGGGCATAAAGCGTTGACATACCATTACCATGGTCAATAATGACCACCTTCCCATAACCGCTCTGCCAGCCAGAGAATATTACTCTGCCATCATTTACAGCGTAGATAGGGTCTCCATAACTTCCAGAGATATCTATCCCTGAATGAAACATCCTTATCCCCCATATGGGGTGGATACGATAGCCAAATGGTGAAGTTATAAGTCTACCAGTAGTTGGCCAGTATAGGTTGCCGACAAGGCCTGGACCCTGAGCGGTCTGCTGAAGTCGTCTGATCAAAGCCTCTAAGACCCTGGAACTTTCCTCTAATTCTTTCAGTGCCCTCTCATAAAAGACCCTCTCGCTCACCGTCTGAGCTAGAAGCTTGTTTCTTTCATCTTTTTTCTCAGCCAGAAATTTCTGCTTAGAGAGTAATTCTTCTCTGGTAGCTTTAATATCTCTTTCTTTATCATTTAACTCTTTTCTCCATCTATTCACATTAGCCATTTCGTCCTGAATAGACTTGACAAGTAAGGCGTCTTCTTTGGCTAGTTGAGATAGGAATCTACAGCGTGTTAAAAAATCATAAGGGTCTCTTGCACCTAACAACAATTCCAGATACTCTGTATTGCCATATCTGTATATAAGAAACAGCTTTTCTCCTAGCCTCTCTCTGGAAGACCTTAAATTCTTCTGCGCTATATTTAATCTCCTCTCTGCTTCCTTTTTAAGTACAAGGACTTGATTTAAATGCTTTTCTAATTCCTCTATCCTCTTGGATGTTATTTCTATCTCCTGGTCTATCGTATTTATCTCTCTTACGAGGTTTCGCTCTTTACTCTTTGCCTGTTCTACAAGTGTCTTTTGAATATTCATCTTCTGTTTTATACTATTTAACTCTTCCTGTTTCTGCTTTATAACATCTTTACCAAAGACATTCTCCAAGGTAAACAGTATAAATAATAGTAGAAAGAGATACCTGATCTTATCTCTTAAGATGCCTCTCAAGAAAGATAACACTTCCTATCCCTCCCACCATCATACCGAATAGTATGAGAGAAATACTCAAATTTATTGTATTATATGCGGTAAGCCCTGAAAATAAGGGAAAACCAGACAGGATGTACCTGTTAAAAAGAAAGACCAGTATATTAAATACAATCGTCCCTATTATACCCCCGAAAAAGCCGCACAGTATACCTTCAAGTATAAAGGGACCTTTTATAAAAAAATTTGTCGCTCCTACCAATTGCATAATCTCTAACTCCTTCATTCTAGAAACAAAACTCAACCTTATAACATTCGATATCACAAATAGGGATACTACTATAAAGACCAAGACTATTACGATCCCTCCAAATTCCACCCAAGCAATAAGTCTATTTACCCTCCTGGCAATCTCTAAAGGTACATCTATGTCTTTGATCCCAGGTAGAGTCATCAATGTCTTTGCCAAATTCTCTATATATTCTGAGCTCTCTACTTTGATTTCAAAAGAATCAGGTAGAGGATTCTTTCCCATTATCTCCAAAACAAACTTATTTCCCTTGAATGTCTCCTTAAATCTCTTCCAGGCTTCATCTTTAGAGACATAGACGACTTCCTTTACGCCCTCCATCTCCTTTATCTTACTCTTCAATATCTCTCTGTCTTCAGGTCTCAAGTTATCCTTAAGATATATAACTATCTCCAGCTGTCCACTCATTCCAGTAAAGACATTACGGACAATACCAAAACTGTAACCCACTATACCCAGCAATACAAGCATAAAAGCTATAATCCCTATAGCAGCAAAAGTGGTAATCCTAGCCCTGGTGAGTCCCTTCCATGCCTCTCTTACTATAAATGCTACTGAATATATCCTCATTCATAACTCCCATTGTACTCATCCTTTACGATCCTTCCTTTATAAAGACTTATAACCCTCTGTCTCATAGCATTTACTATCTCTTTATTATGAGTAGCCATAACTATAGTTGTACCTCTGGCATTTATCCTTCTAAAAAATTCCATAATCTCCCAGGATGTAGTCATATCTAAATTACCGGTAGGTTCATCCGCTATAAGTATAGCTGGATTATTAACCAGAGCCCTTGCTATAGATGTCCTCTGCTGTTCTCCTCCAGAAAGTTCACTTGGATAACAGTTACTCTTATGGAGGAGCCCCACTATGTCCAAGACTCTTCCTACTCTAGTCCTTATCTCTCTATTAGAATAACCCATCACTTCTAGAGCAAAGGCAACATTTTCATAGACGGTCTTATTAGGGAGAAGTTTAAAGTCCTGAAAGACAACTCCGAGCCTTCTCCTTAAAAGAGCCACCTGATGAGGTGTTAATCTTGCAATATTAACTCCTCCAACTATTACTTCGCCCTTTGTAGGTAGTTCCTCTCTGTATATAAGTTTAAGCAGTGTAGACTTGCCCATACCTGTAGGTCCTACTATAAAGACAAATTCACCCTTCTCTATTCTAAAAGAGACGTCTTCAAGGGCTAGAACACCATTATCATAGTATTTGGTTACATTCCTAAATTCTATCATCCAGCATCACTTTTCTTATCTTTTCGGATACAGATATGGGATCAAGCTTATAAAATCTCAACAACTCTTCAAATTTACCGGAATCTCCAAACTCATCGTTGATCCCTATCCTTATTAGTTTAGCCTTAGTAGGGGGTAGAATTTCTCCTATGGCGCTTCCCAATCCACCAATAATATTATGGTCCTCACAGGAGAATATATACTCGTATCTTTGGGATAAAAGTGACACCAGTTCGGTATCTATTGGTTTTACACTTGACATATTTACCACCCCAATGTCTATTCCATCCCTCAAAAGGATCTCAGCCGACTCTAATGCTATATATGTCATAATACCGCATGCTACAATCACCCCATCTCTGCCCTCTCTAAGTATGGTACCCTTACCCAGCTTAAACTCGTAAGACTCATCAAATATAACTGGGGTGGCTGGTCTGGCAAGCCTTACGTAGAATGGCCCAGAGATCTCGGCAATTTTTTCAATCACCTTTCTCGTCTCTATCCCATCACAGGGGACTATGACTCTCATATTGGGCATACTTCGCATAAGTGCTATATCCTCAAATGCCTGATGCATTGCTCCATCCTCTCCTGCACTAACCCCACAGTGTGTTGCCACAATCTTAACATTCCTTCCCGGATAAGCTATAGACTGTCTCACCTGGTCATATGCCCTGCCAGAGGCAAATACCGAGAATGTACTGGCAAATACTATCTTGCCTGTAGATGCTATACCTGCAGAGATACCCATAAGGTTAGCCTCTGCTATCCCAACATCGAAGAATCTATCCGGAAAGGTCTTCGCAAAACTAATAGTCTTGGTGGATTTTGAGACATCTGCATCCAGAACAACCAGATTTGGATAAATCTTACCCAACTCTACCAAGGTTTCCCCATACACATCTCTCATTGCTAGCTTATTCATCAGAGTCACCCCCAAGCTCAACCATAGCAGATTCCCACTCTTTTAATGAGGGTGCTTTACCATGAAAATCTACCACATTTTCCATAAAAGATACTCCCTTACCCTTTGTAGTATGAGCTATTATCATAGTTGGAGTCCCTTCATTTTCTTTTGCCTTTTCTACGGCAGATATTATCTGAGAAAAGTTATGGCCATCTATCTCTATCACATTCCACCCAAAGGCTCTCCACTTATCCGCCAGTGGATCTAGAGGCATAACGCTTTCTGTATCACCATCTATCTGCAGCCCATTCCTATCTGTTATCCCTATAAGATGATCTAATCGAAATTTCCTAGCAGACATAGCAGCCTCCCATACCTGTCCCTCCTGACTCTCCCCATCTCCAATTAAGACAAAGGTATAATAGTCTTTCTTATCGATCTTTCCAGCTAGGGCAACGCCAACTGCAAATGAGAGACCCTGTCCCAGAGAACCTGAGGAGAATTCTGCCCAAGGGAGTTTCTTTATATCAGGGTGACCCTGAAGTCTGCTACCTGGCTTTCTAAGTGTATCTAACTCTTCCCTGTTTATTATCCCAAGCTCATAAAAGATTGCATATAGAGCAGGACAGGCATGACCCTTTGAGAGAATAAACCTGTCCCTATCTTCCCAGAAGGGGTCATCTACCCTATAACGCATAATATTAAAGTAAAGAGCAACCATAATATCCACTGCGCTCAACGACCCTCCAGGATGCCCCGAACCTGCCTTGGTAATCATATATAAAGTATTATACCTTATTCTTCGAGCTATTTCAGGTAATTTTTCTATCTCGTACTTCATTTCTTCCTCCCCAATAATTCTACCAGATTGTAAATACTGTATGTATTTATAACATCTTCAGTCTCTAGCCATCCTCTCCTGGCAGTAATGACTCCATATATTATATTATCCAGATGCACAGGGCTATGGGCATCTGTATTGATAGCAAACCTTACCCCATATCTTTTCCCCTCTCTTATCAGAGACTCATTGAGGTCCAGTCTCTCAGGAGAGGAATTTATCTCCATAATAACTCCCCTCTCTCCCGCAACCTTTAATACCTTTTCTATATCTACTTTATAAGGGTCTCTTTCAAGGAGGATCCTTCCAGTAGGATGGGCTAATATATCTACATAAGGATTAGATATAGCCTTTATTATCCTTTCGGTCATCTCCTTCTCCTCCATCCTAAAATTAGTATGGATAGATGCTATAACAATATCTAACTCCTTAAGGACTTCATCGGGCATATCTAAACTTCCATCGGGGAGAATATCGACCTCTATACCCTTGAGTATGGTGAAACCATCAAGCTTATCCTTTATCATTTCTAATTCCTTATGCTGTTCCCTTATCTCTTCGGGGCTTAAACCACCAGCTACTTTTAATGAGCCAGAGTGATCAGTTATTGCCATATACTTATATCCTCGTCTTATACAGGAAGATGCCATATCTAATATATTGGCTGTGCCATCGCTCCAGAGGGAGTGAATATGGAGGTCGCCTTTTATATCCGATGGAGAGATCAGCTCTGGCAATTTATGTTCTCTTGCCAGCTCTATCTCTCCCAAACCTTCTCTGATCTCAGGAGGCACATACTGTAGGTCAAGGGTACTATATATCTCTTCTTCTGAACTAAACACTCTATTCTCCCCTAAAAGTTCTAAGATCTTAGTTGTATGGGAATTACTGCCAGTATAAAGGAACATATCGTAGAAAAACATATCCGGGGTGGTAAATTTTATATCTACTCTGTAGCTGTCCATCTTCTCTTCCAGAAGAGAATTTAGCTTCTCTTTATTTTCTGTTGATATCAGGATATCAACATCATTATTTATCTCTTTACCTCTCCTTAATCCGCCAACCAGTACTATATCCTTTATATAAGGATTCCCCTTGAGTTTATCTTTCACCGCCAGATAAACCGCAAAGCCCTGATCTAATCTTAACATCCTCTTTTTCTCTAGAGCCTTCTCTATCCCAAAATAGATCTTCTCCAGAGTCTTACCTTTAAGTTCATTAAACTTCCTCAATCTATCGGTTGAGACAAGCTCATACAACTCTTCTAAAGAAGAAGCCCCAGTAGTCTTATAGATGTTGAAAGCAGTCTTCGGCCCTATGCCCTGTATCTGTAAGAATTCTCTTACCCCCTCTGGTATCTCACGGGTAAGCTCTTCATATAAAGAGGATGTTCCGCTCTTCAGTATCTCTTCAACCATATCCCCAATTACCTTGCCTATGCCAGGTAAGGAGAGTACATCGTCCTTACTCTCAACCCTTTTTGGTAACCCAGAAATAGTCCTTGCTGCCTTTCTGAAAGCCATAATACGATAGACATTTTCTCCTTTCATCTCTAAAAAGTCTGCTATTGCAGATAATATCTCTGATATCCTTTCGTTTATATCACCAAGTTCCATAGGAAAGAATCCTCTCCACTATTCTTCTTACCCAGGATTCTGCTATTCCAAGTATTATAGTGCTGGATAACCAGCCCTTTGTGGCTTCTAATCTTGAAAGAATAACACCCAGGAAACCACATATACCCAAGCCCCAGACAATCCCTAGGACACATCCACCAAGTCTATCTAGAATTTTACCAAAGCCTTTCTTAGGTCTTCTGATAAAAAAACCGATACTATTTATAAGACCAAGAGAGATAAAGAATACAACTATAAAGACGATAAAGCCGGCAATGTCTTCAGATATATTAAACCTGTGTACAATATCCTTAGTAAAGAGTCTGGTCCCAAGATTTCCAAGATATATAGCAAATAAGATTCCAAGAAGAAAGAAAAACGAACGTATAAAGCCTCTCCTCAATCCCCAAAATAATCCCAAAAGGATAAGGATTATACTTATTATGTCGAGGCTTATCTTACTACCATTCACGTAACCTTCCACCTATATTTGCTAACCTTTCCTTTAAGTAACTTACCCTTTCCTCAACTTCCTCCTGAGTCAAGGTTCTATCCTTAGCTCTCAAATCCAGAGAGAAACCAAGGTTTACCATACCTTCAGGGATGTTAGGGCCCTTATATACATCAAAGAGTTCGTAATTCTCAAGTATCCCCTCAAAAACTTCTCTGATTATCTCTATTACCTTTATCGATTGTGTCTCCTCTGGAACAACTACCGCTATATCCCTCTTTAACTTCGGTAGCCTGTTGGGTTCCCTTACTAGTCCTGTCTTAAAGAAGTCAAGAGAAAAGCTTTCTATATCTATCTCTGCCAGGTATATCCTGGGAAGCTTGAGACTCTTAGCCATATCTGGATGCAGTTCTCCTATAAACCCCACTATCTCTCCCTGGTAGATTATATTAGCTGATCTACCGGGATGAAGCGCAGAGTAATAGGCAGGTACAAAGGACAACTTATCGTTAAATAGCCTCTCCAACACTCCCTTTAGGAGGAAGAAACTTGCATCTATCTCTTTATCCCAGGAATAGATAAACCTACCAGACTGAACCATACCCAAATGTTCCTTCTCTATATATTCTTTGTCCCTTTTAAAGAACACCTTGCCTATCTCAAAGAGGCTAAAATCATTATAACCCCACCTCACATTATTTACCGCCAGGTTAAGAAGCGCCTGAGAGAGTAATAACCTCAGGACCGACTCCTCTTCCCTGAGTGGATTTATAACCCTTATACTCTCCACCTGGTCTCTATAAAATTCTCCAAAGGAGCTATCAAATTGTACAGGGATAAAACTAGAGGTAATTACCTCACTGAATCCAAGTGAATTTAACTTCCTCCTGATTATCTTTCTCCTCTCCCACTCAGGAGGCGGAGATACCACTCCAGTTATCCTCTCATGGAGGGTAGACGGTATCTTATCATAGCCAACTATCCTTACTATCTCCTCATAGAGGTCCTCTTCTAAAGAGATGTCCCTTCTGTATGAGGTGGGGGTAACCTGCCAGATATCGTTATCCTTATCAACTTTAAATCCTAACCTGACAAATACAGATTCCATATCTTCAGGAGTCAGTTTGAGTCCCATTCTCCTGTTGAATCTTTCCGGCCTAAATCTAATTGGACTGGGCTCATATCTCACAGGATAAAACTCGCTCAATCTCCCAACCTCTCCTCCACACAGTTTCAATATCATCTCTACCGCTATATCGGAAGCGAATTTAGTGATACCAATATCTACCCCTTTTTCAAATCTTATAGAAGCCTCTGTTCTTAATCCAAGCGACTTTGATGTTCCCCTAACTGAAATATGATCAAAACAGGCAGACTCGAGGGCAATGTTCTTAGTGAAAAAAGAGACTTCTGATTCTTCTCCTCCCATAACTCCTGCTATGGCAATAGGATGCCTCTCATCGGCAATAACCAGATCATTCACAGTAAGCTTACGTTTCTCCCCATCTAGAGTCACGATCTCTTCCCCATCATAGGCTCTTCTGACGATAACCTTACCTGAAATTTTATCTGCATCAAAGGCATGTAGTGGCTGACCCAACATCCACATTACATAGTTTGTTATATCCACGACATTATTTATACTTCTTATACCAACAGCCTCTAATCTTTCTCTGAGCCATCCTGGGGATGGACCGACCTTTACACCTTTTATAAATCTTAAAGTGTATCTCGGACACAGTTCAGGAGATAGGACTTCTACATCCATCCCATCTTCCACTTCTAGGAATTTGGGTTCTGCAGGTAACTTCAATGGGACATTAAATAAGGCTGAAACCTCTCTGGCAATACCGAGAATACTGTGACAATCTCCTCTGTTTGCTGGAATACTGACATCTAAGAGATAGTCTTCTCCTATCCTTTCAAACTCTTCTACCTCTAAACCAGCCATAGTTAATCTGTTGGCTATCTCTTCACATGGCACATCAATATCAACAAATTCTTTGAGCCAGGAATATAATATCTTCATATGTTTAATTCCTCCTTAGAACTGTGCTAAGAATTCGGGATGATTCTCTAGGAAGAATCTTATATCATTCACACCATAGGTAAGCATAGCGAGTCTATCCCATCCCATACCAAAGGCAAAGCCTGAATATTCTTCAGGGTCTATACCACCAACTTCCAGGACTTTAGGATGCACCATACCACAACCAAGTATCTCAATCCATCCTGAATAAGAACAGACGCTACATCCTTCACCCTTACAGAATATACAGCTTATAGCAAACTCTCCACTCGGTTCTGTAAATGGGAAATAATCAGCCCTAAACCTCGTAGAAACCTCATCCCCAAAGAGGGCATGGGCAAACGCATCCAGAGTACCTTTCAAGTCAGCAAATGTTATATCTCTATCTACAGCCATCCCTTCAATCTGGTGAAACACGGGAGAATGCCTTGCTGTAGGCTGATCACGCCTATAGACCCTTCCTGGAGCGATAATCTTGAACGGAGGTCTAGTCTTTTCCATTACCCTTATCTGTACAGGAGAAGTCTGCGTCCTAAGGAGTAACTTATCTGTTATATAAAATGAATCTTGAGAGTCCCTAGCTGGATGATACCAGGGAATATTGAGTGCCTCAAAGTTATAGTAGTCACTCTCTATCTCAAAACCCTCAACCACAGTAAAACCGAGACCCTTAAATATCTCTTCTACCCTCTCTATAATTAGAGTAAGAGGGTGCAGTCTACCTGCAGGAAGGATTATACCTGGTAGGGTAACGTCTAATCTTTCTTCTTCTAATCTCTTAACCTTTTCTCTCTCCTCTAACAGGGTCCTCTTAGTCTCTATCTCCCTGGATAACTCCAGTTTGAGCTCGTTTATAAGTCTACCTATCTCTGGCCTCTGTTCTGGAGGGACATCTTTCAGTTCCTTTAAGAGTTGATTCACTATCCCTTTTCTCCCCAGATACTTGATCTCAACCTCTCTCAGGGTCTCCAGACTATCTGCTATGGATACCTCTTTTAAAGCTTCTGATCTTATTGAGCTTAATTCTAATTCCATAGGTGACATGCTACCAGATGCTCCTTTCCTATATCCTTGAGTTCGGGTTCTACCTCCCTGCACACATCCATAACTTTAGGACAACGGGTATTAAATCTGCATCCTTTTGGAGGATTGCTAGGACTTGGTAGGTCTCCCTGCAGGACTATCCTCTGCTTCTTTATATCAGGATCCGGTATCGGAATCGCAGACATAAGGGCTAATGTGTATGGATGCTTTGGATTGTTAAATAATTCTTCTGTGCTGGCATACTCTACTATCTTTGCTAGATACATAACTGCAATCTTATCGCTCATATGTTTAACAACACTAAGATCATGGGCTATAAATAGATAGGTCAGACCAAACTGTCTCTGCAGGTCTTTAAGGAGGTTTATAATCTGAGACTGAATAGAGACATCCAGTGCTGAGACTGGCTCATCACAGACTATAAACTTAGGATTAACCGCCAAAGCTCTGGCTATACCTATACGTTGGCGCTGTCCACCACTAAACTCATGAGGGTATCTCTTTATATATGCTGGAGGTAATCCTACCACCTCTAATAGCTCCATTATTCTCTTTTCTTTTTCTTTACCCCTGGCTATCTTATGTATCTCCAGCCCTTCCCCAATAATATCACCTATAGTCATCCTTGGGTTAAGGGATCCGTATGGGTCCTGAAATATGATCTGCATCTCTCTCCTTAGGGGAGCAAGCTCCCTTCTGCTGAGAGCAGTGATCTCTACCCCGTCAAAATAGACCTTACCAGAGGTAGGTTCTATTAACCTTAAAATACTTCTACCTGTAGTAGTCTTACCACAACCACTCTCTCCAACCAGACCCAATGTCTCTCCTCTGGATATGGTAAAGGAGACGTTCTCTACCGCCCTTACATAACCTACAGGTCTCTGAAAGATCCCTCCTCTTATAGGGAAAAGCTTTGTCAACTTTTCTACTCTTAAAAGAATGTTATCTTCCATACTAAACAACCTCAATCTTAGTAAAATCTATCTCTCTGGATCTCCAACATCTGGAGAAGTGTCCAGATGCTATCTCTTCCAAAGGTGGCTCTGAATCTTCGCATCTTGGCTGTACAAACATACATCGAGGAGCGAACTTGCATCCAGAAGGAAGGGATAGCATATCTGGCACAGTCCCCTCAATAGTGAGTAATCTCTCCCTATCAGTATCAAGTCTTGGTATAGCCTGCAAAAGTCCCCAGGTATATGGGTGTAAGGGGTTCTTAAATATGTCTCTCACTGTTCCATACTCCACTATTCTACCAGCATACATAACCGCCACATTATCTGCCGTCTCGGCAACTACACCTAGATTATGGGTGATAAGGAGGACAGACATACCTAATTTTTCTCTAAGTTCTTTTATCAATTCCAGTATCTGTGCCTGAATAGTAACATCTAAAGCAGTAGTTGGCTCATCGGCTATCAAAAGCCTCGGGTTACATGCAAGAGCCATAGCGATCATAACCCTCTGTCTCATACCCCCCGAAAGCTGGTGAGGATAATCTTTGACTCTAAGTTCAGGAGAAGGAATACCAACAAGTCTCATCATCTCCACAGCCCTTTCCATAGCACTATTCTTATCCAATCCCTGATGTAACTGTATTGCTTCTGCTATCTGACTCCCCACAGTAAATACAGGGTTCAATGATGTCATAGGCTCCTGGAAGATCATAGAGATCTTGTTTCCCCTGATCCTCCTCATCTCACTCTCTGGAAGATCAAGAAGGTTTATCCCATCAAAAAGGATCTTCCCTCCCACTATTCTTCCTGGAGGAGGGATTAGTCTCATTATCGAAAGTGACGTAACACTCTTACCACATCCACTCTCACCAACTAACCCCAAAGTCTTACCAGATTCTATAGAGAATGAAACACCATCAACAGCAGGGACAACCCCATCTTCTGTATAAAAATACGTCCTCAAATCTTCTACTTTTATCAATACATTATCACTCATATCTTCAACCTCGGATCTAAAGCATCTCTCAATCCATCACCTAAAAGGTTAAATCCAAATACAGTAATCATAATAGCCAAACCCGGGAAGAATGAATACCAAAGATTAGTTCTCAAGAAGTCTTTGGCGTAATCAATCATAGATCCCCAGCTAGGTGTAGGTGGCTGTGCTCCTAAACCTAAGAAACTCAAACTGGATTCTATCATAATAGCTCCACCCATCCCAAGAGTAGCGGATACAATTATTGGGGCGATACAGTTTGGGAGTATGTGTCTAAATATGATTCTAACATTGCTGGCTCCTAAGGCTCTAGCTGCCTCAACATATTCCGACTCCTTTAAACTGAGCACCTGCCCTCTTATAAGCCTGGCAGTTCCAGCCCAATTCAGAGCTCCTACTGCAAGGAATACATTGGAGAGGCTGGGACCCAAACTTACCACTATAGCAATAACGAATAGGAGGAATGGGAAGGCGAAGACTATATTGGTCAGTTCTACTATCAAATGATCCACCCAACCTCCAAAGTAACCGGAAATACTACCCAATAAGACTCCTACAATAGTTGCTATACCTTCCGCTATAATACCTACCTCTAGAGATATCCTGGACCCAAATATTATCCTGGAAAGAATATCCCTTCCGAACTCATCTGTACCAAGAGGGTGCTTGAGTGATGGAGGTTGCAGATATTCATCGTAATTGACTTCGTAAGGGTCATATGGGGCGAGCCAAGGAGCAAAAATAGCAACCAGTATTAGACCAATAATTATGTACAGACCTACCATTGCCAATTTATTCTTCCTCAATCTTCTAAAAGCATCTCTCCAGTATGAAGTTGTTTCTACAGTTTCCAGTTCTTTATTCATATCTTATCCTCGGGTCAAGAAATGCATAAGATATATCTACTATGAGATTAGCAAATATAAATATAATAGCGGTAAAAAGTACAGTGCCCTGTACCATAGGGTGATCTCTTTTTATTATAGCATCTACAGATAGTCTTCCAATACCAGGCCAGGCAAATATCGTCTCTGTCAGAACCGCTCCACTTAAAAGACTAGCCAACTCCATTCCAAGGATGGTAACCACTGTAATCAAGGTATTCCTCATCGCATGAACATATATGACCTTTCTCTCCGGAAGTCCCTTAGCTCTGGCTGTTCTTATATAATCCTGCCTCAAGACCTCTAAAAAACTCGAACGGGTCATACGGGCTATATAGGCAGATGGCCTTATACCAAGGGTAATTGCAGGAAGGATCAGATAAGAGATATTACCATACCCAGATATTGGCAGCCAACCCAGGGTATAACCGAAAAGCCACATAAGTAAAAGACCTACCCAGAATACCGGAGCGGATACACCCATAAGGGCTACTACCATACTAGAATAGTCAAAGATCGAATACTGTCTAGTAGCAGAAATGATACCTGCAGATAGCCCTATGATAGAAGCTACAAGCATTGAAGCCAATGCAAGTTTCAAGGTAGCTGGAAATCTACTGAGGATCTCTGATAAAACCGGCCTATTTGTTGCATAAGATCTTCCAAAGTCTCCTCTTAACACATTAGTCAAAAATCTAAAATACTGAACTGGAAGCGGATCATCTAACCCCATCTGTTTCCTTATCATAGCTATAGTTTCCGGATCTCCCCTCTGTCCCATAAGGATCCTTATGGGGTCTCCAGGGACAACATACATAAGTAAAAATGTTATTGTAATTATACCAATAAGAGTTGGTACAGTCAAAAGTAATCTTCTTATTATATAGTTGGTCATCTCTCTTTAATCTCCATAAAATAGCCTGGGGGAAATACCCCCAGGCGCATAGAAATTTCTATAGTAATCTTTTTCTATTTATCTAACCACACTTTTTCTAGCTTAGCAGTAAATGGTCCCATACCAGAGAAATCAAAGTCCATAACATATGGCTGTTTTATAGCTCTACTTACGTAGAAGTATATAGGAGCCCAGGGGGCATCATCCAAAATTATCGCCTCTGCCCTCTTATATAGAGAATTTCTTGCCGCTCCAGGTACCATAGTCTTGGCTTTATCGGTAAGTTCATCTACTGTTGGATTCTTATAGTATGCACCATTCCCACCAGGACCCCAGTTTTTGGAGTTAAACAGTACCCAGAGGAAGTTATCAGCATCTGGATAGTCTGCTATCCAGCCCAATCTGAATAGTTGTGTCTCTCCCCTATCAACCTTTTCCAGATACTGAGCCCAATCCATCTGTACAAGTTCAACTTTTATTCCTACCTTCTTCAGGTCAGACTGAATTGCTTCACATATTCTCTGGTGTGTAGCACTCTTATTGAATGCCAGTTCTAGAGTTGGTAGTCCTTTCCCGTCAGGATAACCTGCCTGTTTTAGTAGTCTCTTTGCCTTTTCCGGGTCATATGGAATGGGTGGACGCTTACTGTATCCTGGAATACCAGGAGGTAGTATACCACTAGCAATTACTACAGAGTCTCTCATTATAACCTTAACTATCTGTTCTCTATTTATGGCATAGCTTATAGCCTTACGAACAAGTTTATTATTTAGTGGTGGCTTCTGACAGTTCATCCCGATATAGTATGTTCCTAATTCTGGCTTCATAATGATATTATCTTTCCACTTCGGATCATTCTTTAACCTATCCAGTTCGCTGGGAGGAACATTTTCATACCAGTCCAAGTTACCCTTCTCAAACTCCATTATAGCGACAGTCTCATCTGGTATGATCCTTATCTCTAATCTATCCACATATGGCCTACCTGCAAAGTAATCCTTGTTAGCTTCAAGAACAACCTTATCATCATGTGTCCAGCTTACGAACTTAAATGGACCAGAACCTACAGGTTTGCTACCAAAATCAGGACCCAGTTTCTCTACCTCCTCCTTTGGTATTACCCAGAAACAGGAGTAGGGCAACATCTGAAGGAAATAGCCTCTGGGTTCCTTAAGAGTTACTCTAAACACATATTTGCTTGGGGCTTCAACCTTGGCGATATCTTCCATAAAATTGGCTCTCTTACTCTTGGTAGCCGGGTCCATAACCCTCTTCCAAGAATAGACAAAGTCTTCAGCGGTAACTTCACGACCGTTGTGGAATTTTACCCCTTGACGAAGATTAAACGTGTAGACCTTCCCATCTTTAGAGATGGACCAGTTCTTGGCTATAACTGGAACTATCTTCAGGTTTTCATCGTAGTCTACAAGGCCATCGAAAATCTGTCTGGCAACCATATCAGAGGTCGTATCGGTTATCTGAGCTGGATCTAACGTCGGCGGATCAGATGTCACAGCGGTCCTCAATACACCACCGTACTTCTTAGTAGTGGTAGCACTCATACCTAGTGGCTGGAAAAGTGCCACTACTAAAGACAGCATTAACAGAATACCTAAGAACCTTTTCATCTTACAATACCTCCTTATCCTGTGAAATTTTACTATTGATTATACCACATAGTAAACATTATCACAATTGCCAAAACCTTCAACTTTTGCGTGGTAAATAAGCTTTAAAAATAATAGTAGGACAAGCGAGACACTTGTCCTAAAACAATCTACAATAAATTTATAGAGCCTTGCCAGAAGTGAGAAAATCTTATTAGTCCTTTCTGTAAGATAAAAGCTCAAATAGACTTCTTAATTCCCCGTCCTCAAAATTTTTAACTCTTAGAGGTAAGGCAAGAGCTGGATCTATAACCCACTCGGTAAGGAGCTTCTCCTCTTTCCCCTCTGACTGGTAGAACTGACAGACAAAACCTTCCCTTCCTCCAACACTTTCCTTACCTATTACCTTTACCGTCCCTATTCCTAACAGTTTAACCTTTTCGCCTACCTCTAACTCTACCTGCTCAAAGATATAACTATACATAGGATTTACTATAAGCATACTCAGCGGGGCACCTATCATCTCCCCAAAGCCAAAGACCTTTTCATAACTGAGGGCTTCTTCTTTCACGATAGACTTTGTGGTAAAAATTATCTCAATAAAGCCTTCTTTTTGGGAGACACTTTTGGTCTCCAAGATATAAGTAGTCTCCTTTTTATCTCCTTCCTCCGTCTCCTCAGAATCTTCTGTGCCCAGCACTATCCTGAACTCATACATCTCGCCTTTCTGAAACTGATAGGGCTTCCAGGTTTCGGCATAGACAAAAGAGTTAACTAAGAAACAGGTAGCGATAAAGATAATACCGATAAAACCTAATCTTCTTACAAACATCCCTGTTACCTCCCCGCAATCAAATTTTTAGACCAAGATAAAGATATTGATCTTGTTTTTATAATACCACACTTTTTATTCTACGTATACACTTTACTAGACTGATTCTTATGATTAGAAGCATCCAAAAGCAACTATGGTATTGAATCAGATCTTCCTTGACAAGAAACTGAAGTTATAATAGATTAAGTTTTAGAGAAGTGGGGGAGCGCAAGGGGGCAATAATCCTCCTCAATTTATTGAGGGGATACATGGACCCCTCGCCCCTGCATTTACAATCGTCTGACAATATATTATCATAATGGTATGAAGAAGGAAACCTGGAAATCAACTGGAACAGTTGTACATCGAAGCTCAAAAAACAGAGAGAGGGGAATGAGTGCCTCTAATCACACTCAAAGCTCAAATCCATTCGGACCCGCAGACTGAAGCTGTCCTGAAGGACGCTATGTTCTGTGCTACCAAGGTCTACAACGGGCTTTTGTGGCATCTGCGGAAAGAGTACAAGGAAACCGGGAGAGTAGATATTTCTCGAAAGAATCTCAACCGTATCTTAAAGGAACTACCCAGGGCTAAGGGCTATTATTCAATGTCGGTGCAGCTTACACGTGATGAAGTGCGGGAAGCGTATAAGTCTTTCTTTGCCCTCAAGAAAGAGGGTCTTACGCAACACGAAGCCCCCGGTTTTCGACGAAAAGGTTATTTTTCTCCGCTCAAGTATGTGCAGAGTGGATTCAAAGTGGAAGGAGATAAAGTCACACTAAGTCTGGGCACCAACCGGGAAGATGGTGTAAGAGAGGTCTCTTTCCGTATATCTCACCGTCCCGATATTGAATACGAACGGGTGCGTGAACTTTCCATCATCTACGACAAGGATTCCGGGCGAATAGAAGCCCGTCTGGTGGTGGAAGTTAAGGTCTACGAAAACAACGGGACGGGGAAGGTAGCGGTAGACCTTGGTGAAACGGTCCTTATAGCCTGCGCTTTTGACGATGGTACGGTAATGCTTTACTCTGGCAGGTTCCTCAAGTCGGTGAGGCGGTACTGGCAGAAGGTGCGGGCAAGTCTCTGTCGGAA
>CAZZLK010000075.1:0-6605 GCA_964655195.1 uncultured bacterium | reverse complement strand
ACCACAATAGTCCCTGTTGTTCCATACACTATAGGCCCGCTTGGTATCCCTGTGTTTACAGTGCTCCAGGTAGCTTCTAGGATAGCCATACTGGAGGGAAATCTTACAAGGATAACTGCATTATCATCTGCATCTCCATAATGACTGGTAAAATTTGCTCTGATCCCAAAGGCAGATGTTGCAGGTTCTCCTAAAAACCATCTAGCCAGACAGGCACCATAACAACAGTAGTCTAAGAGGGCTCCTCCACCTGCCCTTTCCTGATGCCACCATTCCTGCCCTTTTTCCCAATCGGTTATCTTCTGTCCGTATGCCAAAGGACCCATCGAAGCTCCATTTCTCCACTTAACCTGCCATACTGCACCTATCTCATCAGTATCTATGAGTTCCTTTACCTTTCTTATGGCTGGAGACCAGGTGGTTGGCCAGTTGACTACCAGTTCTACGTCATTGTAATTAGCAGACCGGACCATCCTAAGAGCCTCCGATAAACTGCTTGCCATAGGCTTTTCTGTTATCATCATAAGTACTTTCTTTTTGGCAATAGCTTCGGCTACTTCCCCATGTCTAGCATTTTCTGGGCAGAAAAGGACAATGTCCAGGTCTTCTCTTTCTAGCATCTCCCTGTAATCTTCGTAGGCCTTCATTCCCGTCTTTTCTACAGCATACTGCAGATTAGCCCTGCGTGTCCCTGGTTCAGATGAGATAGATGGGACCTCCGGAACAGTATCAGCACATGCTACCCAATCGATATTTGATAGTTCTAAGAAATAGTCAATTAATGATGTTATATGCATATGGGCAAATCCTATCACTCCAATACGATAGATCCTACTCATCTTAATATCCTCCTCTAAAATGTTGTTTCAAGTTCTATAGCTCTTCCCTCTCTGGCAGAGATATAAGCCTTCTCCATTATTTCAATCACATGGAGGGCATGCTGAGGAGTAAGAACAGGCTCTCTATTTTCTTCCAGTGCAGATAAAAGATCTTTTACCCCACAGGACTGCTGAACTCTCTGCCAGTAGTATATTGGTTCTGTCCAGCCCCTGATACCTTTTTCTCTCTCATCTAAGAATAACATTATTGGTTTTTCTGGATCACGGGTGAAAGATATAGTCCCTTTAGATCCATAGATCTCCATATACGGAGCTTTCGTTGATTTTACACAGTATGTAGCATCTACAAAGGCAAATGTTGCTTCACCAAAGTCTAAAAGTATCAGTGTATTGTCATCCACCATAGGTTCCATCTCTTTCCCGTCAAAAGCTCCTGTACGAACTATACGTTTTTTCTCCGAAATACCAGAGAGACAGGTGACTCTTTTGGCTGGTCCTAAAAGTCCTGTTACCTGGTGGAGTCCATGGACTCCAAGGTCTAGGAGAGGACCAATTCCAGGTTTATAAAACCAGCTTGGGTCTACATCACGGAATTGAAAATACTCCGGTCCACCGTGTGATGAGGAGCATCTGATAAATGACACCTTACCTATAATCCCCTCTTTTATTAATCTCCTGGCTTCCTGTATATCAGGACGCAACATATGTATGGGAGATGCGCTTATCTTAAGATTCCTTTTCTTAGCCTCTTCAATAAGAATCCTAGCCTCTTTCACATTGGTAGCTATAGGTTTCTGTGAGTATAAATGTTTTCCAGCCTGAAGAGCCTTAAGATTAATCTCAAAGTGGGCATCTATAGATGTAAGGTCCAATAAGATCTCAAAGTCACAATCTTTCAGAAGCTCATCTGTATGCTTATACCATCTTGGTATACCGAACCTTTCTGCACTCTGCTTTGCCCTCTCAGGTATGATATCACATACTGCTACGATCTCGGCATTTGGCATCATCTTTATTTCAGGTATATAATTAGAATTTGCTATAAGGCCACAGCCTACAATAGCTATACGCCACTTTCTATCCATAGAAACCTCCTATCCATAGAGGAAACAGTTAACTTCCTGATTATTAATCTTCTCTGTCGGTGGGAAATCTTTCTCACACTTATCCATAGCGAACTGACATCTATTATAGAACGGGCATCCACCTATAGCCTCCCTACCTGATACCTTCTGCAGTTTTGCCACATCTATCACCACTCTATCCTGCCATCTTTTGTTTGGATCAGGTACAGGGATAGAAGTTATCAGCATCTTTGTATATGGATGCAACGGGTTCTTTATTACATCTTCTGTCGGTCCCCTCTCAAGGATCCTGCCTGAGTATATGATCATTATCCTGTCAGCTATATAGTAGGCGGTATTTAGATCGTGGGTTATGTAGAGAGAACTTATACCGAGCTTTTTGAACTCCCTCAGGTGGTCAAGGAATATAGCCCTCAATGAGGCATCAAGCATAGAGACCGGCTCATCTGCCACCAGTAATCTTGGCTTTATAAGATAGATCCGCGAGAGCATAATCCTCTGTCTTTCCCCACCGCTTAACTGATGTGGATACCTTCCCAGTATCTCTCTTGGCCTTAAACCTACTGCCTCAAGGCTTTCGTAGATAAGTCTTTCTGCTTCATCACCCGAGGCAATATTGAATTTTTTAATTGCCATCCATAAGACCCTGTCAACCCTGTAAAAGGGATTATAGACTTCGTATGGGTCCTGGAATATTATCTGTACCTCTCTTATATACTCTTTCTTATTACTTCTTAGCCAGTCAGAGACGCTCTTCCCCTTATAGAGTATCTCTCCAGAAGTTGGCTCCTCCAATCCAAGGATAAGCCTGCATATGGTACTCTTTCCACTTCCGCTTTCTCCCACTAAAGCTAGGACTTCTGGCTCAGAGCTTAAGGAGAAGGAGACGTCCTTAAGTGCCTGAACTGTTGCTTTACCCAGAAAGCCGAAACCTACCCTTCTGAAAACCTTAGAGACATTTTGAAATACTAGCAGGTTATCGTCCATCTATTCTCCTCCGTAGAGGAAACAGGCTACAGATCTACCAGGCTGAACCTCTTTCAAGATAGGCTCCTGTTCCTCACATATCTTCATTCTGTAAGAACATCTCGGATGAAATCTACAGCCACTAGGCCATTCCAGAGGACTTGGTGCAAGACCGGGGATACCTTTTAAGTCTTTCTTCTCTAGGGATGGTACTGCAGATAAAAGACCCTTTGTATATGGATGCAGGGGGTCGGAGAATATATCGAAGGTTGAACCGATCTCTAAGATCTTACCAGCATACATAATACATATCCTATCACATATCTCTGCGTGACAGGCCATATCGTGTGCTACCATCACGACAGTGATACCAAATTTATCCCTCAGGTCCCCTAATGTCTGCAGATTCAACTTCTGCATCACAACATCAAGTCCAGTTATCGGCTCATCAGCAAATACCAGCTTTGGATTCAGACATATACTCATAGCTATACAGACTCTCTGTCTCATACCGCCACTTAATTCATGAGGATACATCTCCAATACATCAGGCGGCATCCCTACAGAGTTAAGGGCAGAGAGTGCTAGCTCTTTAGCCTCGTGGTATGAGAGATCAGAATGAGACAGAATACCGTCAATCATCTGTTCTTCAATTTTTATGACAGGATTCAATGAGTTCATAGAACCCTGAGGTACGTATGATAATTCCTTCCATCTGAGCTTTCTGAATTCCTCTTCTGGAAGGCTCAGAAGATCTATACCTTTATAGTATACCTTACCTTCGGGTATATAACAGGGAGGTTTATATATCTTTAACACCCCCTCAACAAGTGTAGACTTACCACAGCCTGATTCTCCTGCTATCCCTAAAATCTCCCCTTCAAATACCTTTAAAGACACCCCATCAACAGATTTTGCATCACCCAGAATTGTTTTGAAATAGACCTTGAGATTTTCTACTTCAAGTATAGTATTCATAGCTATACTCCTGTAACCTGCTTGAGTCTTGGATTAAAGACCTCGTCCAATCCTACATTTATCAGATTTAAAGAGACGAATGTCAGTATAAGAAATGCTATGGGAGATATAACTATAATGTAATGCCCCTGTGCTAGCGTGCCTGAATATATAGCCCAGTTTATAAACTGACCTAGAGAAGGGATATCAGCCGGTCCTAACCCGACAAGTCTTAATGCTGTCTCTGCCATTATTGTTCCCGTTACCGCATAAGAGAATCCAACAAAGATATAGGGCAAGAAATTTGGTAATATCTCTTTAAACATAATCTCCAGATCACTGAATCCAGTAACCCTGGCAAGGTCAATATAAGGTCTCTCTCTTAAACTAGCAATTTGAGCCTTTATCTGTCTGGAAGAACCTGCCCAGCTAAAGAATGCCAGTATAAGTGAGAGTAGAAATAGGTCTACCTTTCTGACAAAAAGGACTATTATAGCCAGTATGGGCCAGGAAGGGATTATCAGTATGGCATTGGCTATGGTGGTTATAAAAGCCTCTATCCTTCCACCTTTATAACCAGCTATTGATGCCAGTACTACTGCTATAGCTGTAGCCAGAGCACCTGCAGTAAACCCAATAAGAAGAGAATACTTTAGACCCGTTAATAGTAAAGATAGTACGTCCCTCCCATATGCCTCTGTTCCGAAAGGATGTTCTCTGCTTGGCGGGAGAAAAGTATCGAATAAGCCGATCTCTGTAGAAGACCTCCCTCCGAGTCTGTAGAAGTTTATAGTTGGCTCTAAGATTGCCAGAAGTACCAGGGAGAGTATTATAATAATTCCTGCTGTAAGCTTGGGAGAATACTTTAATATCAATAAGACTCTTTTCATCTTACCCTCTCCTTATCCTTGGATCGATTAATGGATACAGAAATTCTATGATAAGATTTGCTGTAAGGACGCAGAACATAGTAGTGATGGTAATTCCCATTAACACATTATAGTCCATCTCTCTTATTGCCATCATAAATAACCTTCCTATTCCCGGATAGTTAAATATCCACTCTATAAGAAAGAAGCCATTCACAATAAATCCCAGACTCAGAGCAAGCCCAGTAGCCTGAGGTAATAGCGTATTTCTCAATATATATCTATTTACCAATCTGGAGCTTTTTAATCCTTTGGCTTCAGCAAGTTTTATATAGTCTTCACCTAAGACATTTATGACAAGAGCCCTCTGGGATATCATTGTGCCAAACACATAGACAAAGATAAGAGACATAGATGGTAAAAACGCATGTTTAATAAGGCTAAAAATAAAGGGTAGACTGAAGCTACGCTGTAGCATAGCAGAATAGGCTCCGCCCATAGGGAAGAGATTTAACCAGAAGGTAAAGATCATAACCAGAATTATAGCCAAGAGATATGTAGGTATCTGAGATATTACCAGTCCAGTTGTGAAGACTACAGAGCTTATCTTTGTGTCTCTTTTCCATCCAACGATTGTCCCCAGTATTACCCCTAGAAGCCATGCTATTATTACAGATGTACCCAAAAGTCCTACGGACCATGGTAATGATTCCAGTATAAGTTCGATAGCTGGTTTTGGAAATGCTACAAATGATGGTCCAAAATCCTGGTGCAGGATAAGTCTTGTCAGATAAGACGTGTATCTTTCGAATAGTCCCTTATCAAGACCAAAGACCTCTTTGTACTTTTGAATGACTATCTCAGAAGCGGGGGTAGACAACCCATACCTCTGTTCCATCATCTGAATGTAACGGGTAACCGGATCACCAGGAACAAGATTTATAAAGAAAAAGAACGCACTCAAAGATATGATAAATATCAGTGCATAGAGAAGAATTCTATTGATTAGATAACTGAAAATCGACCTTTTCATCTTTTATCCTTCTCCTAAATGGTAGATTTTATATAGGGACCATCCGGTTTTTATATCCAGAGCCGGATGGCCCCTAATGAACTAGCTAGCAGGCTTTAGCTTAAACAGTATAAAGATAAGGCTAGGCCACCATTGATAAGGGACATGATACATATTCCCTTCGGTAGGCCAGCCCTTCCAGTACTGATCTGAGAATACCTGAACAAACATCTTCTCTACGATTGGGACAGAAGGTAGTTCTTTAAACCATATATCCAGACCTCTTCTGGCATAGAGCATATACTTTGAACTATCCGGATCCATATTGGCAAGTGTATCTGTAATCTTATCCAGATCCTTAGACTTTAGCTTTGACCTCATTCTATCCCCAGATGTCTGATATTCTCCAATTGGTTTTACATGCCTGCTGTGATAAGAGTCGAGGAATGGATATATATCATTGGGGAATGCTACTGCAACATCAAGGACATCAAAGGCAATATCATAGTTCCCAGTGTTAACTAACTCTCCAAACATTCCAGGGTCGACCGACTTTATTATGCCCTCTATTCCGATCTTGGCTAACTCGTCAGAGAGATGCTTTGCGTGGACATAACCCAAATCTGGAGCTGGTCTGGTAAGTAGGACCAGACTTAGATGTTCACCCTTAGGTGTTCTTCTCTTACCATCAGGTCCCTTCTTAAATCCAAGTCTATCTAGGATTGATTCGGCTTTCTTTGGATCATACTTCATCATTTCTCCATATTTTGCTTTGATCTCGGGGAATTCCCACTTATCCAGAGCTTTCCAGTCTGGCCATGGCCACATCGTTGGATATGACTTCTCAGCCATAGGATAGGTCTTTGCTAAAAGGTCT
>CAZZLK010000074.1:0-17478 GCA_964655195.1 uncultured bacterium | reverse complement strand
CAGGTGGGTGGGATATCAGATAGAGAGATAGTATTTAAGTATGCTATAAGGAATGCATTACTGCCACAGATCACAGGGTTAGCTTTATCTTTAGGGCAGATATTCAGCGGTGCCCTTATTACTGAGCAGGTCTTCGCTTATCCAGGTCTAGGAACACTCCTCTATAACAGTGTAAGCAGAGGAGATTATAACCTTTTAATGGGTATCACTCTGCTTTCCATAATAGGTATAGCTACCGGAGTTTTAATAATAGATCTCATATATCCACTATTTGATCCCAGAATCAGGTATAGATAGGAGGAACAGATGTTTTCGACAATAAGAGATCTGTTAAAGTATGATAGAAGATTTACCTTTGGTTTTTCAGTCATATTGTTAATGATATTTCTGGCTATCTTATCCTTTTTCTCTCCTTACGATCCAAAGGTCTGGAATGTTGTCCCTAGAGATATGCCTCCATCTATAAAACATCTTCTTGGAACAACATCTATGGGACAGGATGTATTCTGGCTGGCAACATTTGCCATAAGAAACTCTTTCGAGTTATCAATTATTGCCGTCCTTATATCAAGGGTCATAGCTATCTTTTTGGGATTAATCACCGGATATAAAGGTGGATCTTTAGATAGAACTCTGATGACCATAAATGATAGTTTTGTCATCCTTCCCCTTTTACCAATCCTTATTTTAATCGCCTCTGTAATAAAAGGGGCATTAAATATAACCAATCTGGGGATTCTCCTGGGAATATTTGGATGGGCATGGGATGCAAGAGTAATCAGGTCTCAAATATTGAGCCTCAGGGAAAGAGAATTTACCTATACCGCAAAACTCTCAGGTATGAAGACTCTCAGTATAATTGTAAAAGAATACCTCCCATTTATTACTCCATTAATTATGGCTACAGCTATGAATAATATGCTCTGGGTTATAGGTATGGAGGTAACTCTGGCTATACTAGGACTTTCTAGCCTTGAAGTACCTACTCTTGGAACTATGATCCACTGGGCAGTGAATTCTCAATCACTTCTCCTTGGAATATGGTGGTGGATATTAACTCCGGTCTTTATATGTATCCTCTTATTTATCTCCCTGTATATGCTTTCAGTAAGTATAAGCGAATTCCTCGATCCTAGAACCAGGCTTCAGAGGATCGAAGTAATGAAGGGGTAGAGATATGTCGATACTTAGGGCAGAAAGACTAAAGGCTTATTATATATCAGAGATCTTTGGGATTAAAAGGACTGTAAGGGCTGTAGATGAGGTATCTATGGATGTGGACAATAACGAAATCTTTGGTATTGCCGGTGAATCTGGCTGTGGTAAGAGTACACTCATAAAAGCTTTACTCGGGATAGTTAAACCACCTCTAACGATTCTTGGAGGAGAGGTAAACTACAACCTTGGGGACAAAAGATTTAATATCTTTTCCCTAAGCCAGAAGGAATCAAAAAATATCAGATGGGAATATATCTCTTATATTCCTCAGAGTTCTATGAGCGTCTTAAATCCGGTAAGAAGGATCAGAGATTCATTTAAAAGTTTTATAAATGCTCATAAAAAGATGGGAAAGGGCGAATTTAACAGTCTGGTAGAAGAACATCTCAATGTCTTGGGTCTTCCAACAGAAGTATTAAATGCCTATCCTCATCAACTTTCAGGTGGGATGAGACAGAGGGTAACAATAGCACTTGCTACTATCTTAAGGCCCAAGGTGATCTTTGCAGATGAACCATCTACAGCCTTGGATGTTGTTGTACAGAGAGGAGTGATCCAGCTACTCAAGGATATCCAGCAGGAACAGAAGAATACGATAATACTAGTCACCCATGATATGGCAATTCATGCAAATATATGTGACAGGATAGCTATTATGTATGCCGGAAAGATAATTGAAGAGGCAAAAACCGAAGAGATATTTAAACATCCATTACACCCTTATACCAAGTATCTCATAGGTTCTCTCCCCAGAATAGGAGACAAAAGCTACAGGGTTAGTGCCCCCGGGTCTCCACCTCCACTGAGCAATCTGCCACCTGGATGTAGTTTCCACCCAAGATGCCCTTACACTACCGAAAGATGCAAGAGTGATATTCCCAGTTTGGTGGAAGTAGGGAATAACCATAAAGTTGCATGTTTTTTGGCTTCTAAGGAGGGCTAATAATGGAACAGAATAACAAACTCCTCGATGTAAAGAACCTTATAAAGGTATTTGTGATAGGTAGCGGATTTGTTAGGAGTAAGATAACCGCAGTAGAGAATGTCTCTTTTGAGTTAGAGATGAATAAACCGGAGATATTTACTCTAGCTGGAGAGAGCGGTAGTGGAAAGACTACCCTGGCTAGGATGATATTAGGTTTTATCCCTCCGACTTCAGGTAGTATATCATATAAAGGGAAAGAGATAAGTAAATTAAATGGAAGAGAGATGGAATTGTGGTTTATGAAAGAGGTTCAGCCTGTTTTTCAGAATCCATTTGAGACCTTTAATCCTCTGAAAAAGGTAGATTCTTATCTGTATGAAACAGCTATAAACTACGGGATTGCCAGTAAGAAAGATGCCCATAAATCTATAGACGAATCTCTAAATCTGGTGGGATTATCCCTTCAGGAGGTTACTGGAAGATATCCCCATGAATTTTCTGGTGGACAGCTTCAAAGGATATCCATAGCAAGAGCTCTTATTACTAAGCCATCACTACTAATAGCAGATGAGCCTGTCTCTATGGTAGATGCATCTCTTAAGATGTCTATATGTAACCTCTTCAAAGAATTGAAAGAAAGGCAGGGGGTAAGCATCATATATATCACTCACGACCTGGCTACCGCCTACTATGTGAGTGATAGGATAGCTATTATGTTCAGAGGAAACATCGTGGAATTAGGGCCTGTTGAGAAGATCCTCACTGATCCTAAACATCCGTATACAAAAGTCCTCAGAGACTCTGTCCCAGAACCAGATCCAGAAAGAAGATGGCAGGGGAGAATAGAACTTTCAAGTTTTGAGGAAAGGGAATATCAGTCAAAGGGATGTAGGTTTGCAGGAAGATGCCCGTATGCAATGGATATATGTAAGAATAAATTACCTGAAGATATTCTGTTAGATGGTAGGATGGTCAAGTGTCATCTATACGGATCAGATTCAAATAAGATGGTCTCTTGAAGAGAAGGAGGCGATTCTAGATGGGTTTTTTGCAGGTTAAAGGACCATATATAGTGGATGATGCTGGTAAGAAGGTATTCTTGCGAGGTGTATGTTTTGGTGGATGGTTGAATATGGAAAATTTTATTACCGGCTATCCAGGGGCAGAGAGCAACATCAGACAGGCGATAAGGGACGAGCTTGGAGAAGAAAGGTATAAGATATTTTTTAAAAGTCTCCTGGACTCATTCATAACAGAGGACGATTTTAGATTCTTAAAAGAGATAGGGGCAACTGTGGTGAGAATCCCCTTTAACTATAGACACTTTGAAGATGATATGAGTCCTGGAGAGTTTAACCATGAAGGTTTTCATTATTTAGACAGAGCCATAGAATGGGCTAAGAAGTATGATATCTATGTAATTCTAGACCTTCACGCTGCCCCAGGGTGGCAGAATCGTGGCTGGCACTCTGATAACCCTTATGGGATAACGCTCCTCTGGGAGAATAGAGACTACCAGGAAAGGATTAGAGACTTATGGGTTTATATAGCGGAACACTACAAAGAAGAAGAGTATGTTGCCGGTTATAACCTCCTCAATGAGCCAGATGCCCCCAATATGGATATACTGAATAGACTCTACCGGGAATGGACATCCGCTATAAGAGTAGTGGATAAAAGGCATATAATATTTATCGAGGGGAACAGATACTCTCAGGTATTTGAGGGCTTAGAAGAACCCTTTGATGATAATCTGGTCTACAGCTCTCACAACTATACGATAGCGACACACAGGGGTAGAAGATACCCTGGTTATGTTGGTAATGTATATACAGACAGAAACTGGATGGAGAAGATCTTTCTAGAAAGAAATAGCTGGATACTGGAGCATAAGAGACCATCCTGGGTAGGTGAATTTGGGGCTCTATTCGATGGACCCATCGATAATCCAACAAATGCAGATATGGCTAGACTTATGGCATTGAAAGATCAGTTAGAAGTATTTAATAAATATGAACAGCACTGGACCATATGGACATATAAAGATGTTGGGGTACAGGGGCTTGTAGTACCAAAAGAGGATTGTGAATATATGAAGAGGATTAGACCAATCCTCAAACTTAAAGAGAAGCTGGGTCTGGACTCCTGGACATCAAGAGGATATGGTCTTCTTCACACTGAAACCACTAGGATGGTAGAAATTGTAGCACAGACTGTAGCTGAAGAGCTGAAAGATTACAGTCTAGATTACAGTGCACTCAATAGAATATTAGGGGATCGTGTAGTCTGTGGAGCTATAAGTAATTTCCTGGCTCCACTCTATGCACTTCAGTTTGCCGATATGACAGAAGAGGAGATAGAAAAGATGCATCATTCTGCATTCGAATTTTCAAACTGTGTAAAAAGAATCTATCTTATAGATGTATTGAAAGAGGCGATGAAAGGATAAAATATAATCCAGTAGGAGGGATATTATGGAAGAAAAGTATCTAAATCCAGAGCTTTCCATTGATGAGAGAGTAGAGGATCTACTCTCCAGGATGACTCTGGAGGAAAAGGTAGGTCAGCTTAAGGCAAGAATCCTACACATCTGGAAGACGCTAGCTGATATCTTCGAGGGTCTAGAACCTGAACATTGGAGAAAGTTTGACGTCGTATTTCACGAGCTCTTTAGGGATAGAGAGTTGGTGGAATCAATATCCAGAAATCTGTGGAAGAAAAAGTGGAAGGAGATTATTCTAGAAGGCGATGCTAAAAAGTATCCAATAGGAGAATTAAGTTGTGCATTGAGGGCTTTCTCCCCAAAAGAAGGGGCGGAGCTTGCCAATGAGATGCAGAGATATATACTGGAGAATAGCCATCTAAAGATCCCTGTCCTTATACATGACGAATGTCTCCATGGATGTATGGCTAAAGGTTCCACCAGTTTTCCACAGTCTATCGCTATGGCAAGTACATGGAACCCTGAGCTTATGTATGAGGTAGCTACCGCTATAGGTAAAGAGACCAGGGCAAGAGGGATACATCAGGCACTTTCACCAACAATAAATATAGCCAGAGACCCAAGGTGCGGAAGAACAGAAGAAACTTATGGTGAAGACCCTTATCTGGCATCTCTTATGGCAGTTGCGTTTATAAGAGGGCTTCAGGAACAAAAGGTTATCACTACTCCAAAACATTATGCGGCAAACTTTGTTGGGGATGGAGGAAGGGATAGTAATGCTGTTCATTTCTCTGAAAGACTATTAAGAGAGATATACTTCCCTGCATTTAAAGCTAGTGTGGAAAAGGCGAATGCCCTCTCCATTATGTCTGCCTATAACTCCTTAGATGGTATTCCCTGCTCTTCCAATAAGTGGCTATTAACAGACCTTCTGAGAAAAGAATGGGGATTCAAGGGTTATGTTGTATCAGATTACGGAGCTGTGATGCACCTGATGACAAAACACAGAGTTGCAGGGTCTAAGGGAGAGGCAGCAAAGATGGCATTAGAGGCTGGGCTGGATATGGAATTGCCAGAGAGCGAATGCTTTGAAGAGATAGTAGAACTTGTTAGAGGAGGTAAGCTCTCAGAAGATGTAGTGAATGAGGCAGTAAGAAGAGTCCTGAGGGTAAAATTCTGGCTTGGACTCTTCGATAATCCTTTCACCGATCCAGAATATGCAGAAAAAATATGTGATTGTAAAGAACATAGAGAACTGGCGCTGAGGTCAGCCAGAGAATCTATGGTCTTACTTAAAAATGAAGGGATACTCCCACTGAGTAAGGAGATAAGCTCTATAGCGGTAATTGGACCAAATGCCAATGTGCCCAGACTGGGTGGATATAGTGGATTCGGAATAAAGGTGGTAACACCTCTAGAAGGAATCCAGAATAAGGTAGGAAAAAATACAAAGGTATACTTTGCGGAGGGTTGTGGATTGACAGATACTTCCAAGAAGGGATTCGATGAAGCTATAGAGATAGCTAAAAAGAGTGATGTTGCTATCCTGTTTATGGGGAATTCTGTACCTGAGACAGAGGGTGAACAGAGAGATAGATGTAATCTCGATCTGCCAGGAGTCCAGGAGGATCTCATCAGAGAGATATGTAATACAGGGACTCCGGTAATAGTGGTCCTTATAAATGGAAGTGCCATTACAATGATGCGGTGGATTGATGGTGTTAAAGCTATACTGGAGGCATGGTACCCTGGAGAAGAAGGTGGAAACGCAATAGCAGATGTCCTCTTTGGTGATTATAACCCGGGTGGCAAATTACCGATAACATTCCCCAAGTTTACAGGGCAATTACCCCTATACTATAACTATAAACCTTCTGGAAGAGTAGACGACTATGCGGACCTCAGAGGTCCTCAGCCTCTATTCCCGTTTGGCTATGGTCTCAGCTATACTCAGTTCAGATACAGTAACCTCAGGATAACCCCAGAAGTCATAAGTCCAGAAGGAGAAGTCACCGTATCTCTGGATATAGAAAACATCGGCAAGTATAAAGGAGATGAGGTGGTTCAGCTTTACCTCCATGATGTATTAGCCAGTATAACAAGACCGGTAAAGGAGCTAAAGAGATTCAAGAGGGTGACACTGGATGTGGGAGAAAAGAAGACTATCTCGTTTACCCTCTCTAAAGAAGATCTGGAATTTCTGGACCTGAATATGAACCTCGTAGTTGAACCTGGAGTATTTGAGGTATTCGTCGGTAGCTCTTCTGAGGATATAAGATTAAGGGGTACATTTGAAGTAAAGTAACTCTCCTTCTATCCCGCCCACAGGGAGCTTCCCTGTGGGCTTTTATTTTTCGTATGATGTACCATTGTGTGGGTATCTAACATTCACAGTTGAATTGATACCCATATTCTAGTAGAATATTCTTTTTGGGTAGAAAAGTACAAGGAGGGAACTGAAGTAATGGAAAAGGTTAAACTTCTCTACGAGGGTAAGGCTAAAAGAGTGTACAGTACAGACAGTGAGGATCAGTTTGTTATAGAGTTTAAGGATACAGCTACCGCCTTTGATGGCCAAAAGAAGGCAGAGATACCTGGCAAAGGAGAGGCTAACTGCCTCATATCCAGCAAGATATTTGAGCTCCTTACCATAAGAGGGATAAAAAACCACTACATCAGAAGGCTCAGTGAGAGGGAGATGCTGGTAAGAAGTTTAAAGATCTTTCCGATAGAGGTAATAATAAGAAATAGAGTGGCAGGCAGTATGGCTAAGAGACTTGGGCTGGAAGAGGGGAAGACATTGGAAAGACCAGTAGTAGAGTTCTGTTATAAGAGCGATGAACTCCATGATCCGATGATAAACGAAGACCATATACTGGCGCTTGGATTGGCAGCAGAATCCGAGCTTTCAACCATAAAAGAGATGGCGCTAAAAACCAACGAGATACTTCTAGAATTCTTCAGACAGTGTAATCTGGATCTGATAGATATGAAGTTTGAGTTTGGCAAAGACTCCCAGGGCGAAGTATACCTGGCAGACGAGATCTCTCCCGATACCTGCAGACTGTGGGAGCTGGGAACTACTACCTCCTGGGATAAGGACAGATTTAGAAGAGACCTTGGAGGAGTGGAGGAGGCTTATAAAGAGGTAAAGGAAAGAGTGATGAGTACTCCAATAGAATCAAAAGCAAGGATCTTGATAAGATTAAAACCTGGGATATTAGATGCTCAGGGTTCTGTCATATTAAACGCACTGAGATCCCTTGGGTTCACTGAGGTGTTAGAGGTGAGAACTGGGAAACTCTTGGAACTGAAACTAGATAGAAAGATCGATGAACCTGAAAGGATTGAAAGGATGTGTAAGGAACTGCTAGCTAATCCGGTAATGGAAAACTATCAATGGGAGTGGGAAGAATGAACTTTGGTATAGTCGTATTTCCGGGTACTAACTGTGATAGGGACTGCTACTATGTGATAAAAGATATCCTGAATCAACCTGTAAGGTTTATCTGGCACAGGGAAAATGACCTTAAGGGGATAGATTGCGTGGTGCTACCTGGAGGATTCTCCTATGGAGATTATCTAAGAGCAGGAGCTATAGCCAGATTCTCTCCCATTATGTCCAGTGTAAAGGAGTTTGCAGATAAGGGTGGATTGGTAATAGGCATCTGCAATGGTTTTCAGATACTTACCGAGGCTGGGCTCCTTCCAGGGGCATTGGGAAGGAATAGGAGCTTAAAGTTTATATGCAGGTATGTAGACCTTATTATAGAGAGGAATGATACACCATTTACTTCAGAATTCAAAAAGGGGGAGATTGTCAGGATGCCAATAGCCCATAATGAGGGAAGCTATTATATTGATGACACCTCAAGGATAGAAACACAGGTAGTACTCAGATATTATGGAGAAAATCCCAATGGAGCCATAGACAATATAGCAGGGATTGTGAATGAAAGAGGAAATGTCTTTGGACTAATGCCTCATCCAGAGAGATGCAGTGAGAAGATACTGGGATCAGAAGATGGTCTGAGAATATTCAAGTCTATAGTGAGGTCACTATGAGGACAAGGGAAGAATTACAGAGAATATCGATGACTTTAGAAGAGTATGAACTGGCAAAATCCCTATTGGGTAGGGAACCTAATGATTTAGAGCTTGGTATGATAGCAGTTATGTGGTCTGAACACTGCGGATATAAGCATTCTAAAAAGACATTAAAGCTGTTCCCCACTACTGGACCTTACGTCTTGCAGGGACCTGGAGAAAATGCAGGGGTTATAAAACTGGACGAGGAACTTGCGCTGGCAATGAAGATGGAGAGTCATAATCACCCTTCGGCTATAGAGCCTTATCAGGGTGCAGCTACAGGGGTAGGGGGGATAGTAAGAGATATACTGGCTATGGGAGCAAGACCAATAGCACTTCTAGATTCTTTAAGATTTGGCTTATTAGATAATCCAAGAACAAGATATCTCTTCTCAGGAGTGGTAAGTGGTATAGCCGGTTATGGAAATTGTATTGGGGTCCCAACCGTAGGTGGTGAACTTGCATTTGAGAAGCCATATACAGAAAATCCTCTGGTAAATGTTATGTGCATAGGTTTGTTAAATGGCAAGCCCAAGAGTGGCAGGGCAACAGGTATAGGAAACAGCCTGGTACTGGTGGGAGCCTCCACTGGAAGAGATGGTATACATGGAGCAACCTTTGCTTCTCTGGAATTAACGAGTGAATCTATAGAGAGAAGACCTGCAGTCCAGGCAGGAGACCCATTTATGGAGAAACTTCTGATAGAGGCTATATTAGAGGCATTGGAGAAGAGTGATGCAATAATTGGTATTCAGGATATGGGGGCAGCTGGAATAACTAGTTCTTCTGCAGAGATGGCAAGTAGGGGTGGAGTTGGTGTGGAGATAGAGGTGACAAGAGTTCCTCAGAGGGAGAAAGGTATGACTCCAGAAGAGATTATGCTCTCTGAGTCTCAGGAGAGGATGCTCCTCTGTGTTGAAAAAGGTACAGAGGGAGAGATTAGACCGATCTTTGAGAAATGGGGACTTAACTTTGCTATAATAGGTGAGGTTATAGAAGAAAGGGTTGTGAGGGTAAAGGAGAATGGAAGAGTTGTGGGGGAGTTACCCACAGATCTACTTACTGAAAAAGTTCCTGCTTATGACCTTGTCACAGAGAAACCCAAAAAACTTGAAGAATTACATACAATCAGGGAGATACCCAGAATAGAAAATTATGGAGAGATGCTTTTAAGACTGCTTGGATCACCGAACTGCAGTGCGAGTAACTGGGTATACGAACAGTACGATCATATGGTAGAGACAAATACGGTAAGCATTGGTACTGGGGCGTCTATCTTAAGGGTAAAAGGCAAGCGATATCTTCTAGGTATAACAACCGATGGAGAGGGCAGGTACTGCTATCTGGATCCATATACAGGTGGTATGATGGTAGTGGCAGAATCGGCAAGAAATCTTATCTGTATAGGAGCAGAGCCACTGGCTATAACTGACTGCCTAAACTTTGGTAATCCGGAAGATCCAGAAATTGCCTGGTACTTTGTAGAGACAGTGAAGGGAATGAGCGAATGCGCCAGAAGGTTAAATATACCCGTTATAAGCGGAAATGTAAGCTTTTACAACGAATCAGAAAACTATACGGTCTACCCTACACCTGTGGTTGGCATGGTTGGAAAGATAGAAAGTATAGAGACAATCTGTACTCCTGGCTTCAAGAAAGAGGGAGATACCATATATATTCTTGGTGAACCTGGAAATCTTGGTGGCTCTCTCTTTATAGAGGAGCTACTTGGAGAAGTAAGGGGAAGACCCTCCTTTGACCTGGAGCTGGAAGTTAAGTTAGAAAAACTATTACTCAGGGGTATAAAGGATAAGCTTATAAATAGCGCACAGGATGTATCAAGGGGAGGATTGGCTGTAGCATTGGCTGAGTGTAGCATATGGGGAAATCTGGGTGTAGATGTGAGTATGGAGACAGAAAAAACACCTGAAGAGGTTCTATTTGGAGAGGCGCAGCCTGTAGTTATCATAACTGTAGATCCAGAAAGAGAAAAAGAGGTGGAAGAGTTCTTCAGAGATCTACCGATAAAAAAGATAGGAAAAGTCATCAGGGATAATTTTGTTATAAAGATAAACAATACTCAACTGATAGACCTGGACATTGAGTCTATTAAAAAAGTGTGGAGTAGTGGGATAGAAAAATGGATGAGATGAAAGAGTACTGTGGTGTCTTCGGTATATATGCTCCAGATACAGATGTTGCAAGACTTACCTACTTTGGTCTCTTTGCTCTTCAGCACAGGGGGCAGGAGAGCGCAGGGATAGCGGTATCTGATGGAAGAGACATTGTATGTTATAAAGAGATGGGGCTTGTAAGTCAGGTATTTAACGAGAAGATACTCAATATCCTAAGAGGAGACATAGCCATAGGACATGTTAGATACTCCACAACAGGTTCTAGTACGGAGGTAAATGCCCAGCCTATACTGGTATCTGGTGAATATCCTCTAGCGATAGCCCATAACGGTAACCTGGTCAATTCTGCAGAGCTGAGGAAGGAGCTTGAAGATGAGGGTATCAAGATATACGGTAGTTCAGACACAGAATTGATGGCTAGAAAGATTGCTTTACACTACGACGGAGATATACTATCAGCACTGCTTAAAGTACTACCATCCTTCCGGGGGGCTTATACACTGGTTCTCCTTACTAGAGACAAACTTATAGGTATAAGAGACCCTTATGGCATAAGGCCGCTTGTACTTGGACAGTTCAATGGGAGTTATGTCTTATCCTCAGAATCATGTGGTTTAGACATAATAGGGGCAAAATTTATTAGAGAGATAAAACCAGGGGAGATAGTTATAATAGATGAGAGTGGGGTTAAGAGTATATATTTTGCAGAATCCAATCCTCACCTGTGCATATTTGAACTTGTATACTTCGCCCGTCCTGATAGCAAGTTTGGTTCAAGACTCGTACATGAGATAAGACAGGAGATGGGCAGAATACTGGCTCAGGAATCACCTGCAGATGCAGACCTGGTAATACCGGTTCCCGATTCAGGAATTCCAGCAGCTATAGGTTATTCACAAGAGTCCGGGATACCGTTCAGTGAAGGGCTGATCAAGAACAGGTATGTTGGAAGGACATTTATCCAGCCGGATCAGAGGTTGAGGGAACTTGGAGTAAAGTTAAAGCTCAACCCTCTGAGAGAAGTCATAGAGGAAAAGAGAATCGTACTGGTAGATGACTCAATTGTGAGAGGAACTACCTCCAGACAGATAGTAAATCTGTTAAAAGAGGTTGGGGCAAAGGAGGTTCATATGAGGGTAAGTTCTCCACCAATTACCTATCCCTGTTTTTATGGAATAGATACCGCTGAGAGGGGACAGCTAATAGCTGCATACAAAAGTATAGAAGAGGTGGAAGAGTATATAGGGAGCGATACCCTCAAATATCTCAGTGTAGAAGGGCTCTTAAGAGCCTGTAGAGGTGGTTCTGAAGGGTTCTGTACTGCATGTTTTACCGGGGATTACTGCATCCATATTCCAAAATCTGTAAAGATAACAAAGGGAATTCTTGAGTGAAGGGAGATAAGTAGATTGGAGAATAGAATAATCAGAGATAAAAAAGAGCTCGAAAATCTATTAAAAATAAGGAAAGAGGCAACAGAGGTAAGTGCTACCATAGAAGAGATTATAAATGATGTAAAGAGGAGAGGGGATATAGCAATAATAGAATACTCTAAGAGGTTTGATGGTATAGATTTTTCTACCCCAGAAGAGTTTAGAGTTCCCAGAGAAGAGATAGTCAATTCCCTGAAGGTGGTAGATCGGGAGTTCATATCCTCTGTGGAAAAAGCGATAGAGAATATCAGGGAATTCTATCTCAAGATGCCAAGACCACAAAACTGGTTCTACATAAAGAATGGGAAGTTATCTGGACAGATTGTTATACCCCTAGAAAGCGTAGGTATATACGTCCCCGGAGGTAAGGCTCCATATCCCTCAACGGTACTTATGGCTGGTATACCTGCAGAGGTCGCCGGGGGAAAAAGGATAGCAGTCACAACACCCAAGCCAGTACCGGAGGTTTTGGCAGTGTGTAAACTCCTTGATATATACGAGATATATAGACTTGGTGGGGCGCATTCTATAGCCGGTCTGGCTTATGGAACCGACACAATTCTAAAAGTAGATAAGATTGTTGGTCCGGGGAATAGATATGTGGTATCTGCCAAGAAACTTGTCTTTGGAGATGTAGGGATAGAGATGATACCGGGACCAAGCGAGATAGTAATACTAGCAGATAATAGTGCCAATCCGGAATTTGTAGCTATTGACCTTTTATCACAGGCTGAGCATGATCCTCTGGCTATGTCCATATTAATAACCAACTCTGAAGAGTTAGCAGGTAAAGTAATAAGGGCACTGGAAAATACAATAGAAGAGCTGTCTACCTATGAAACAGCAAAGAGCTCCTGGGAGTCGTGGGGAGGAATAGTCATAGTAGATTCCCTAGAAGAAGGGATAGAGATGGTAAACCTTATAGCTCCAGAACACTTAGAATTACAAATAGAAGATCCCTGGCCCTATTTAGAGAGGATTAAAAATGCAGGGACGGTCTTTCTAGGTCATAAAACCCCAGAAGCTATTGGAGACTATATTGCAGGTTCCAGCCATATATTACCTACGGGAGGTTCTGCCAGGTTTAGCTCCGGGCTGAGCATCCTGGATTTTCTCAAGGTGATAAATATAACCCAGTATATAGACATTACAGAGGACTTCGATCTTGCCAGCATAATAGCAGAAAAAGAAGGATTCTCTGCTCACAAAAAGTCTCTTGAAATAAGGAAGGGTGAGTAGTTATTTCTAAAGTAAAGGTCGTAGTGGGTTTAAGTGGAGGGGTCGATTCTTCCGTCTCTGCCTTTCTACTAAAAGAAGCAGGATACGACGTTATAGGGGTAAGTATGAAGATATGGGAAGGAGAATCTAGAGGTTCAGGTAAGAGACATAGCTGTTATGGTCCTGGAGAACTGGAGGATATTGAAGATGCTAAGAAGGTATGCGAAATCTTAGGAATCCCTTTTTATCAAATAGACCTGGTAGAGGAATACAGGAGGATAGTACTCGAATACTTCAGAAGTGAATATCTCAAGGGAAGGACTCCAAATCCCTGTATCAGATGCAATCAGTTGATCAAGTTTAAAGCACTGTTAGAAAAGATAGAGTCTATTGGGGTCGACTTCGACTACTTTGCTACAGGACACTATGCCAGAGTGGAGTATGATTCAGAAAAAGATAGATTTATCCTGAAAAAAGGTATAGATGAACGTAGGGACCAGTCGTATTTTCTCTTTGGACTTACCCAGAAACAGCTGAGTAAGGTACTATTTCCCCTGGGAAACTATAAAAAGGAAGAGGTAAGGAGGATAGCAAAAGAAGCTGGGTTAGATATCTATGATAAAGAGGAGAGCCAGGACTTCTACGGTGGAGACTATAGAGAATTATTAAATACAGTACCTTCTTCAGGTCCAATACTTGACAGATATGGAAGGGTTCTTGGAATCCATAAAGGTATATGGAATTACACTATAGGCCAGAGGAAGGGACTGGGGATTCAGAGCGAAAAACCTCTGTATGTAATAGATATAGACCCGGAGAGGAATGCCATAATAGTAGGTGAAGAGAGAGAACTCTATCGAGAAGAATTCTATGCGGAAGAGTTAAACTGGGTCTCTATAGAAAAACTTGAAGAGCCAATAGAGGTAAAGGTAAAGATAAGGTATAAGAGTAATGAGACTGACTGTACTGTTATACCAGTATCAGAGGACAGGGTTCTTGTGAGATTTAAGACACCACAGAGGGCGGTAACCCCAGGTCAGGCATCTGTATTTTATGATGGGGATATAGTAGTTGGAGGAGGAATAATAGAAGATTAAGCTATGATTCTTTTATCCTTCTTCTCGTAGAAGAGGCTTATAATCTTAAGATTAACCTCTTCGTTCTTCTTTATAGTAAGATCGAATGGATTAGGCCTCGGTTCACCACACACATCGATACCAATTATAATTGATGTCGGAATAGAAGAGAGAATCTTTAATAGTTCATCTATGTCAAGATAGCCCTGATCCCAATTGGTTTCTACAGAAGAAGTGCTCAGTACATCTTTATCAATACTTATATACAGTGGAATCCCTGTCCTGACCGCCAGAGACAACTGGTCTATATTACTGTTGACTTTTATAATCCTATCATACCCATCTGTGATACCCGAACCTATATAAAAGACATATCTAAGGTACTCAATATTAAAGGCATTCTTTAGCCAGGAGCCACAACTTATAAAACCATTAAATGTCTCTTTAATATCAAGATGGTTATCCAAGAGGAGTAAATTGAATGGCTCATCTATTCTTCGAAGAAGGATGTAAGTTACATAGTGAAAGTCTCCGCTACCCAAAAAAGTTATAGCCCTCTTATGGTATGGTATCCGGGCATCCAGTATCTCTAGCCTTTCAATAGGACAGAGATACCTTATTCCACTCATCCCTCTAAGATCTATCTCTCTCCCAGTAGCCCTCAGTCTTCTCTGATAAAGGTATACATCATCAAAATGAAGGATAAGTGGATAAAACTTATCCATCATAGATCACCAGTATATACTACTGTTAATAAGAGTTAGACTCTTACAGGATAACCCATACTGGTCATATAAGCCAAGTTAGCCTGTCTGGTATCCATCCTTGAATGCTGGACGACAATCCTTGTATCACTCTCCACCTTAATTGCAAAGGGGACGTTCGTCCTAAGTTCTACACCAAGAAGCTCTTTAGCCTTATCCAATCTCACATGGAGAGTTCTCTCTGGTGGGATTTCTATCTCGTTCGACTCTATCGGGTCCTCGTCTTCAAAGTAAAAAGTAAATTTAACCTTTGCGCTTTTTTTGTTCACATTTAAGATGCAGGTAGATTCATGGCTTGGTAATTCTGGATCACCATACGGTGGAAGGTAGGCATCTGGTATCAACCAGATATATTCACCAATCTCTTCTATCATCTCATATCACTCCCAGACTTTTTAGTTTTTCATCCCTCTCTTTAAGCCACTCATCTATAACTTTTATATCCTCTTCAGACAGATTCCAGTCACTGGCTGGTACTATCTCCTCTATCTGAGAAGGACGCCTGATCCCAACAATTGCACTGGTTACCTCAGGCCTCCTCAATACCCATGCTATGGCAAGCTGAGCAGGAGTCCTTCCATACCTCTCTGCCAAGCTTTTAATCTTCTCAACAAACTCAACATTTACAGTAAGTTGTGGCTCTTTAAACATAGGGTCATTGCGTCTATGATCATCAGGTGATAACTTAGATATAGTCTCAGCATTATACTTACCTGTCAATAGACCTTTCTGCATAGGACTATAGACAACAACCCCTATATTGTTCTCCTTGCAATAGGGTAAGATCTCCGTCTCTATGTTTCTCCTAAACATACTGTAAGGGGGCTGTAGAGATGCTATAGGATGTATCTTTGATATACGCTTCATCTGCTCAACATTGAAGTTAGATACACCAATATATCTGACCTTACCCTCCTTCACCAGATCTGCCATTGTAGCCCACGCCTCTTCTATATACTCCTCGGGGTCTGGCCAATGGATCTGATAGAGATCAATGACATCGACATCTAAACGCCTGAGACTATCCTCTACCTCCCTCCTTATACTCTCTCTGGTGAGATTTCCTTGGATATTTCCATTCTCATCCCATACCCTGCTACATTTGGTGGCAATGATCGGTTTTTGAGAAAGCCCTTTTATAGCTTTTCCCACAATCTCCTCTGAATGACCCAATCCATAAACAGCTGCGGTATCTATCCAGTTTACACCGAGATCTATAGCTCTCCAGATAGCCTTTATAGAGTCCTCATCGTCCTGAGGTCCCCAGCTGTATCTCCATCCAGCACCACCCAGTGCCCAGGACCCAAAACCTATAACTGAGAGTTCCAGATCTGTCCATCCAAGCTTTCTGTACTGCATTATAGCACCTCCAAGCGACTCTTAAGGGTAATACAGTAAAATTATACCACAAGATATTTGACCTGCTCAGCAAGTTACTGTTATAATATCAGCTAAGATTCTCAGAAACAGGATTTTCAAGGAGGTGAAGTTTCTATGGCATTAATACTTAACATCTTGTGGATGCTTATACTGATTCAGATGTTTGTTCCTCTTTTCTTAAAGAGGCTATTGGAAGCAAGGAGGCAGATGGCTATAAGAGCACTGGAAGCAAAGAGACATAGTAGAGTTATTACTATGATACACAGACAGGAGACGATGAGCTTCTTTGGTTTTCCCGTAAGTCGATATATCGATATAGAGGACTCCGAATATGTCCTGAGGGCTATAAGGATGACTCCGCCAGATATGCCTATAGACTTAATACTTCATACACCAGGGGGATTGGTCCTTGCATCTGAACAGATAGCCTGTGCACTAAAGAGGCATAGAGGTAAGGTAACTGTATTTATACCTCACTATGCGATGTCTGGTGGAACACTTATAGCATTATCTGCCGATGAGATAGTGATGGATCCAAATGCAGTCTTGGGACCGGTGGACCCACAGCTAGGAAGTCCTCAGGGCGGGTCTTATCCTGCCGCATCAATCTTAAAGGCACTTGAAGAACCAAATCCAAATCGCGACGACCAGACTCTGATCCTTGGGGATATAGCAAGAAAGGCTATAAGTCAGGTATATAAGACAGTCTATAGTCTAATAAAAGATAAGATGCCAGAAGAAAAAGCTAAAGAGTTAGCAAAGACGTTAAGCGAGGGGAGATGGACCCATGACTATCC
>CAZZLK010000073.1:0-5589 GCA_964655195.1 uncultured bacterium | reverse complement strand
TTCAGGTCACAGCCTATGAGTTTAAATTCTTCGTTAAAGTTTAAGTATCTCTGTACCGGATATAGATAGTAAGGTAAGATATGAATCCAGAATATTCTGTAGCCACTATCAGGGTATCTCTTCACATCTTCCTTTAAAAGTTCAAAAAACTTAAGAGTCTCATCCCTTCCAATGTACGGATGGGTAACAAAGAGTTTGTACATCTCCAGGGTAACAGTATTGGGCATAGTATGTTCTTTAAGACCCTCTATGTACACCCTAAGGTATTCTCTGGTCCTGTTTTCTAGACGGATTACCTCTCTAAGTCTATCTATGTCAAATCTCTTCCCAGTAGCAGATTCTACTGTGGATATCATCTCCTTTAGTTGAGTGACAACATATCTTACCGACTCACTGTTGAATTCATAAGGGACATCTATTATACAGTAGGGGATCCTGTACCTGTTAGCAACATACCTAAATGTATTGGAATTGCCATCACAGAGGATAGAAGAGGTGACTGCAAACTTAAGTCTTGGAAGGACTGACAGCTCTAATGCACCTAAAAATGTCTTGTGATAACTGCATAGAGTATCAGAGATCCCTTCTGTTACTGCTCTATCTATAAAGGTATCCTCACAGTAAAACCCGGAGGCAAAAGAAGAGTAAGCCTCTATGAATAGAGGATATATATCCATTGAATGGAGTATCTCAGTTGGGGCAAGAAGATTCACGAATCCGCTATTTTCTGGATCCCTCAGTGGTTCTAGCATAAATTTAAAACAGATACTATTCAGGTATCTTAGTGATCCTGGGGCATCCCTTTCCCCAATATGATCTACCCAGAGCTTTGCTATCTCCAAGCCAAATCTTATCAAAGACCTAACTACTTCAGGTCTATTTAAATTCCTCTTTATAAGATCACTGTAGAACCTTATAATCTTCTCCATAGAATATATATTACCACACTGTGACATACGTCACATACAGGCACATTTTACAGCTATATACTATAGATAGAAAAAATTTATGGAGGTGATGTTAAGATGAAAAGGCTAGTGGTAAGTATTCTAGTGGTGAGTCTCCTAGCAGTACCCATTATAGTATCAGCCCATGAAGATGACGTTACAGTGGAGAACGAGATGATGGTGAACATTCTTCTATCGGCATTCCCAGATCTAATTACAGAAGATCTGATCAGAGATCTCAGGGCTAACGGGTACGGGTACGGAGAGATAGTAATAATATGCATCATAGCAAGTCAAAGTAATACAGGTGTAACAGATGTGATAAACTATGCAGAGGCTAACAATCTTGGCTGGGGTGAAGTTGCAAAATATTTTGGTGTAAAACTATCTAAGGTTGGACTGGTCATAAATCCACAGGATAGAGGTGACTCTGCCGGTATAATGTATCTATTACGAGAGAGGTATAGACTCTCTAATGCAGAAGTCTACAGACTTAGACTGCAGGGGTTGAAATTGAGTGATATTCTGGTATGCTATGAGTTGTACTCAAGATTAGACCCAGAGAACAAAAATCCAGAGTTACTTCAGAACATCATCAGGGCAAGAGAAGGGAAGAAAGAATGGCATAGGATCATTGAACAGGTAAGTAATGCAGGACAGACCACTCAGATAAAAGAGGAGAATAAATTAAAGCGGCAGGAAAAGACTCAGCAGCAGACACAGCAACAGATACAGCAGCAAACACAACAACAGACTCAGCAGCAGAGCCAACAGAGTCATAGCGAACAGCACGGACCTGGTGGTGGAAAGAGATAAATAGGATAAAGGGAACCGGGCAGGGGATGGGTCCCTGCCCGGCTAAGAGAAAGATGAAGAAGATAATAAAGATTTTTCTAGCCTTAATAGTAGGTTCTTTTATTATAGGGGGTTCAATAAATATAGTTTCTCCCTACAGGGCTACTATTATCAAGAGAGAAGGAGTAGTCCTAAGGAAAGACACTTCTCAAAATATCTGGGTCTATGCAGGTAAAGGAGAAGTGCTAGATAATGGTGATTCCCTTAAGACAGGGAAGAATAGCTATGCAGAGCTTGAATTTTCCGATGGAAGTAGAGTAAAAATAAGCCAAGAAACTGAAGTTTCAATATATAAAGATTACTTTTCTCTTGCCATTGGTTATGTAAGACTATACATAACAAAGCTCTTCCCAAATTTTGAGGTAAGGACTCCTTCTGCAATAGCCGGAGTCAGAGGGACAGAATTCACCGTAGAAGTTCTAGAAGATCAGACGACGATTGTTACTGTATATGAAGGAGAGGTTGAAATAATGGCTCAGGGGAAAACCCTTAGATTGAGGAAAGGAGAATCTGGCATAGTAAGACCCAAATCTCCTCCAGCTATAAATAGGGGAGAGATGAGAGGGAAAGATGAGAGAGAAGGAAATCTTTCTCACGGATCAGGAAAAAGGGAATCGGGCAATAATAGACCTGACCGTCCCTCGGGTCACTAAAAGATATGATCCTTTAGCCTCTCAATATCCTTTATAACAGTATAACCTCCCTCATTAATTATCAGAGATCCTTTTTCGAGGGCACTTATTATCCTAGAGACAGTTTCTCTAGATGAGCCAACCATATCAGCCAGCTCCTGATGAGTAAGTTTAAGAGATATCTTTAAACCAGCATCAGTCTTCCTCCCGTATCTATCTGCAAGCTCCAATAATATCTTTATAACTCTGGCTTTAACACTGTAGAAGGTAAGTTCCTCAATCTCTTTATCTGCCAGTCTGAGTCTTCTGGCTAATATCTTTGCCACACTCAGACTAATAGCTGGATATTTGAGTAAGATATTTTGGAAATCCTCCCTCCTTATAAAGAGCAACCTAGAATCTTCAAAGGCTTCTGCCGTTGCAGAGGCTAACTCTTCATCTAAGATTGACATCTCCCCCATAATATCACCTGGAGATAGGATAGCCAGCACCTTCATCCTTCCATCTTCAGAGACCCTGCTTATCCTGACCATACCTTCAACTATAATATAGAGACCCCTTACATCTGAGTCCTGTAAGATTATAATCTCACCCTTACTGTAATACTTTTCTGTGGAGATAGAAGCTATCCTCTTTAGAGATTCTTCATCCAATCCAGAAAAGATAGGGACATTCTTTAGAAGTCTTAACCTATCCATACTTTATCACTCTGAAGGCAATCCTTCCATCATACTTTCCTCTTAAGAAAATCTTCTCTGCATTGACCATATCTTTAACCCTATTATAAGTAGCTTCTCCTATAATAATTTCATCCGGACCTGCTATAGATTCCAGATACTCAGCCATATTTACCGTATCTCCTATAGCGGTATACTGAATCCTCTTTTCTGTCCCTATATTTCCAAGTATAACATTCCCCGTATTTATACCGATCTTAACATGTATATCATACTGTCTAACAGCCTCTATGATATCGAACGCTGAGAGTAAAGCCTCCCGCGGGTGATCACTATACCTTATAGGAGCTCCGTATATCACCATCACCCCATCACCTATAAATTTGTCCAGCGTCCCTCTATGTCTAAACACAATATCTGTGACAATAGAAAAGTATCTATTCAAAAACTCTACCACATCTTTGGGACTGTGTTTCTGTGAAAATCCTGTAAATCCACTTATATCAACAAACATTATTGTGACCTCTACCTCTTCTCCTTTTAGATTCCACAATCCGGGGTCTTTCAAGTGTCTATCTATAACCTCAGATGGTAGATACATCCGAAATACATCCCTTATCCTATCCTTTTCCCGCTTTTCTTCAAGATATGCATATATACTGCTGACTCCAAGACCAGTTACAGTAGACAAAACCAAGGGAAAACTGTCAAAGATTATACCTTTTAGAGAAAAGAGAAAAAAGCTGACACAGGGAAAGAAGATAGCTATTACTACACCAGAAATCGATAACTTTATAGGATTCTTCCATAAGAGGAGAAAAAGGAGAGAAAGGATAAAGTTAACTAACACAGTAATGATTTTGGGGATTCTTTTCAAAAAATTTCGAGTTATTATTGTATTTATCGCATTGGCATGTATCTCCACTCCGGATATAGGTTCTCTGTAGGAGGGAGCTAAGAAGTAATCGCCTAAACCTCTAGCAGTTATCCCTATCAAGACGATTTTACCTCTGAAGAATCCCTTGGAGATTCTTCCCTCTAAGACATCGGTAAAAGGAATTATATCTGATCTCATGAGTGTATAGTTTATAAGAAGATTGCCATTATAAACTGGTATATTATCACATACCTTATTCAAATAAGCCTCGCTTATCTTCAGGCTAAAAGCCTGCATAGTTTCACCTTTATACGGTAAACTTAGAGGAAGACTATAAATAAATCCATTTATCGCCGGAGTTACGTTTATATGCCCTATACCCAAAGAATTCTTAGCAATAACTTGAATAGGAAGATAGAATCTGGAATCATCTGCATTAAAGTATGCCGAGTAGATTACATTGCCCAGCTCTCTAGAGACATCTGCCAATCTATAATCACTTACCCCTTCTGGTTCTAAGAAGAGTATATCCATACCCACTACCTTTACTCTGCTCTCTTTCAAAATCTCAAGTATCCTGACATAATAGTCCCTACGCCATGGCCATCTACCTATCTTCTCTATACATCTGTCAGTTATGCCAATGATTACTATGTCCTTTGAAAATTCAGGCTGACCTCTTATATGGAAGAAATAATTTAGAACGGAATAATTTACATTATCTAGCCCTCCAAATAAGTAGAGAGAAGATACTATAATATTAGTTACTAGCCATATATATAGAGGTATTCTAAGCCTCATCTCCTACTGTACTATCTCTAGTACTCCAAAGACCGTATCTGTCTTTATCCTAAGATAAGACTGAGCAGTCTCTACTCCAGGGGTCCTATAGATACGCTTGCCAAAAGAGATATTTGTCCCATCAGGTATTAAGGTGTTCCCAAATGCACAATCTATATCTATCTCCAGAGGCATATTGGGGTCTATTTTTAATGTGGTATTGGCAAAAACTGTAGCAATCTTTATGGACTTATTCAGTTCACCAGAAGCAATACCGGTTAGATCTATATATCCTCTACCAAATATCACATTGTATTCTTTCTCCAAAATCTCCGGTCTGATGTTTCCTTCGCTAAATAATATGGTAGCTCTACCTGTTACTCCCCGCTGTCCAACTATCAGAGAAATCCCCAGATATATAAGTATTATAGCTATGATTATTCTGAATATCGAAATATTGATATGAAGACTGTACTTCAGGATCACCAGTATCCCAATAATCACTAATAGTATTCCCCAGAAGATACCTCCATCTATCCTCATACGTAAAATACCTCCCTATGTGTTTTCTATGATAATACCACCATAATAGAATTCTGACAAGTGAATAGAAAGTTCATAAACTTTTTGAGCCCAGTCATCATTGACAGCACTGTCTTTGTTGATATAAAATCTCTCTTGCCCACATTCCGCACGTGTCATCCTTAATTATAATATTTTTCACACTCCCTCCCCATCAATGAAAGAATCTTTTTGGGCACATCTCTTAAATTCGTCACTTTCACTACCTCTTCTCCCATTAGCTCCATCTTTACTTCACT
>CAZZLK010000072.1:0-17347 GCA_964655195.1 uncultured bacterium | reverse complement strand
TTCCGACAGAGACTTGCCCGCACCTTCTGCCAGTACCGCCTCACCGACTTGAGGAACCTGCCAGAGTAAAGCATTACCGTACCATCGTCAAAAGCGCAGGCTATAAGGACCGTTTCACCAAGGTCTACCGCTACCTTCCCCATCCCGTTGTTTTCGCGGACCTTAACTTCCACCACCAGACGGGCTTCTATTCGCCCGGAATACTTGTCCCCTTCTACTTTGAATCCACTCTGCACATACTTGAGCGGAGAAAAATAACCTTTTCGCCGAAAACCGGGGGCTTCGTGTTGCGTAAGACCCTCTTTCTTGAGGGCAAAGAAAGACTTATACGCTTCCCGCACTTCATCACGTGTAAGCTGTACCGACATTGAATAATAGCCCTTAGCCCTGGGCAGTCCCTTTAAGATACGGTTGAGATTCTTTCGAGAAATATCTACTCTCCCGGTTTCCTTGTGCTCTTTTCGCAGATGCCACAAAAGCCCGTTGTAGACCTTGGTGGCACATAACATAGCGTCCTTCAGGATAGCTTCAGTCTGCAGGTCCGAATGGATTTGGGCTTTGAGTGTGATTAGAGGCACTCATTCACCTCCCTCTGTTTTTGAGCTTCGATGTACAGCTGTTCCAGTTGATTTCCAAGTTTCCTTCTTCATACCATTATGGTAACATACCGCAAAACGGTTATCAATACCAATGCGAGGGGTCCGTGTATCCCCTCAATAAATTGAGGGGGATTACTGCCCCTCGCACTCCCCACATCTATAAAGGGTAATCTTCAAGGTGTTCTTGGTAGTGTTATAATCATAATATAAAAGAATATGAGGGAGGTTTAATTATGGATACCATAAAGATTGTCAAACTCAGAGATACCGAGGCTTTCAATTTTGCAGGTGAAGAGCTCAGAAGATATCTGAGAAGGATGGATCCAGAGAAGGTGGTCACCGTAGAAAGTAGTGGTTCTTTTAGTCCCGGTCAGGAAGATACCCTATATCTTGGTACGATTGATCAGTTTAGATTGGAGACCCCAAAGGTTGAGGACCCCAGGTTTGACGATGGCATACACATAGATGTAAAGTCTGGTAAGGGTATAATTGCAGGGACAAATGATCGGAGTGTATTATTAGGTGTCTACAGGTTTCTGAGAGAACTTGGCTGTAGATGGGTCCGTCCTGGAGAGGATGGAGAGATAGTCCCTCAGAAGAATGTCTCTTCTACTGATGTTAAGGTGGTAGAAAAGGCTTCATACAGACATAGAGGTATATGTATAGAGGGAGCGGTCAGTTATGAGAATGTGCGAGATATCATAGACTGGGCTCCAAAGGTTGGTTTTAATAGCTATTTTATACAGTTTAGAGAGGGATATACGTTCTTTGAAAGATGGTATTCACATATAAATAATCCTTTTAAGGAGAAAGAGCCATTCTCTGTAGAAAAGGCTAGGGAGTTTGTTAGAAACCTCGGCGAGGAAATAAAAAGGAGAGGTCTTATCTATCATGCAGTTGGGCATGGTTGGACTTGTGAGCCTTTTGGCATCCCGGGACTTGGGTGGGACCTATATGAAGGAGAAGTCCCTGAGGATTATATAAAGTATACAGCAGAGATAAATGGTAAGAGGGGGCTCTGGGGAGGGATACCACTTAATACGAATCTCTGTTATTCAAACCCTGAGGTAAGAAATATTGTAACCGACAGCATAGTAGAGTATCTGGAGACTCATCCTGAGATAGACATATTACACTTCTGGTTGGCGGATGGTACCAATAATCAGTGTGAGTGTGAAGAGTGCAAGAAGGCTTTGCCTTCAGATTTTTACGTGATGATGTTGAATGAGTTAGATAAGAAGCTCTCTTCAAAGGATATAGATACGAAGATAGTCTTTTTGCTTTATGTTGATCTACTCTGGCCACCGGAGAAAGAGAAAATAGAAAACCCTGAGAGATTTATTATGATGTTCGCTCCTATCACCAGGTCTTACAGTGATACCTTTAAACCGGTAGATGCCTCTATAAAGATTCCTGAATACAGGAGAAATAGACTTATATTTCCTAAGAATATAGAGGAGAATCTGGCTTTTTTGAGAGAATGGCAGAAGATATTCGGTGGTGATAGCTTTGATTTTGACTATCATCTGATGTGGGCTCACTATGCAGATCCGGGCTATATGGATATTGCAAAGGTTATATATGAGGATGTTAAGAATCTCAAGAAGATAGGACTAAATGGATTGATCAGCTGTCAGATCCAGAGGGCATTCTTCCCCACAGGATTTCCAATGTATGTTATGGCTTCTATACTCTGGGATGATACTGTTAGTTTTGAGGATCTGATTAATGATTACTTTATGAATACCTATGGTCCTGATGGAGCTTTAGTGAAAGACTATTTAACCAGACTGTCCATACTTTTTGACCCTCCAGTGCTTAGAAAAGAACGTCCCCCTTCCTCTGGTTTTATAGAGAATCTGGCTAGAGTTAGGGATGTGCTCTACGAGTTTGAACCGATCATCAAGAAGAATCTATCTTCAAGCTCTGGATCTGTCTATAAATCCTGGTTATACCTAGACTACCATAAGAATGTAGTAGATAAACTATCTCTAATACTTAAGGCTCTGTTTAAAGGCGAAAAAGATTCTGCGATTAAGATCTGGGAAGAGCTCAAAGGTATGCTCCAGAAGGAGGAGGACGTTCTACAATCTGTATTTGACCTGTTTGAGTTTATCAGCGTCTTTGAGAGAGTCCTTAAGACTTAACTGGTAGTTAGACCCCAGCTGAGCATATTTTCCAGGCTGATCTTAATTGCGTCCCATATTGGATAGAGGGGACACTGGTCTAGTTCTACCATCGCATAGGTTACTCCAGCCTTCTCACAGGCTTTTACTATAGCCTGCCAGTTAAGATTCCCCTCTCCGATTGGCATCATTATCTGAGTATTATCCTTTATCCCCATATCTTTGAAGTGGCATATAGGCATCCTGCTGGAGAATCTCTCTATCCAGTATGCTGGGTCCCCTCCTCCATACTGTACCCAATAGGTGTCTATCTCCATACCCAGTAGACCTGGTTTGGAGCTTTCAAATAATATCTCGAGCCCGAGTTTTCTATCGTATCTCTGGAACTCTACGCCATGGTTGTGATAAAGTAGTGTTAACCCTTCTTTTTTCATTACTTCGGCAGCCTTACTTAATTCTTCGCCGACTTTCTTATACCCCTCTGGATTGTGGAGTTCTCTGGGTAATCCTGGACATACAACATATGGTGCAGAAAGTATCTTATGCTCCTCTATCACCTTTTCTGTCTCATTTACGATCCTCTGATACGGGGTATGAGTTGTCGGTGCCTTAATTCCCAGGTCATCTAGGATCTTTTTTAACTCTTTGGGGTCTATTGGACCTATACCTGAGACCTGGACAACCTGATATCCTATTTCCCTGACTTTCTTTAAGGTATTAGCAATATCCTCCGGTGTCTTACAGTACTCTCTTAGTGTATAGAGCTGAAGACCTGCTATCATCTCCTGATACCTCCTTTTGGTTATTATTTTAACGACTAGATTATACATAAAAAGGTAGGTATTGACAAGTATGGGGGAATTGGAATATAATAAAAGCACGCCGAGGTGGCGGAATTGGCAGACGCGTACGTTTGAGGGGCGTATGGGAGTCCCCCGTGAGGGTTCAAGCCCCTCCCTCGGCACCATTGACAGAGGTATATATATTTGGTAAAATTAATGATACGGGGCCGTGGTGTAGCTGGTTTAACACACCTGCCTGTCACGCAGGAGATCGCGAGTTCGAATCTCGTCGGTCCCGCCATATTAAAAGCCGAGATAGCTCAGTTGGTAGAGCAGTGGACTGAAAATCCACGTGTCCCCAGTTCGAGTCTGGGTCTCGGCACCATTAATTTTTTTGATCTAAAAGAGGTGAATCTTGAGCCTAATAGGGATTACAAGCGATATCCACGGCAGTAAGATAGCGTGGGATAAGATTTTTTATTCTTTGGTAGCCAGAGATATTGACCTCTGGATAATATCAGGGGATATATTATACCATGGGCCCAAGAATCCTATCCCCGAAGGATATTCTCCCAAGGAGCTGGCTTCTGCAATAAATGAGTATGAAAAGCCTCTTGTTATAGTGAAGGGTAACTGTGATAGTGAGGTGGATCAGTCATTACTCAAGGTTCCTATTATGTCTCCTTATAGTGTCTTGTTTATAGATGGTTTGAAAATTCTCATACATCATGGCGATAAGAATTTAGACAATTGGATCTTTTCTCTAGAAGAGAACCATAGATTTGATATTGTTATCTCAGGTCACACTCATATTCCCATTCTTGAGAAAAGGGATGGGATAGTCTTTTTCAATCCTGGAAGTCCAAGCATCCCTTTAGGAGAGGTAAAGGAAAAGACCTTTGGTATACTTGATACTGCCAAGAGGTCGATAAAAATTTTAAACCTGGAAGGAAAAGAGATAGATTCTATTACATTCTAGTCTTCAAAATATATTCCACGAGGTGATTTGACAGGTGGAGACCATTATATTGTCAGCAAAAGGGAAAACACGAAAAAGATTCCAAAGAACCCCAGAGAGACTTGAGGTTCCAAATCTATTAGCTGTCCAACTGGAGTCCTTTAATTGGTTTCTAGAGGAAGGACTCCTAGAGGTCTTTAAAGAAGTATCCCCTATATATGACTTCAACGAAAATTATTATATCGAATTTATTTCGCACAGTACAGGGGAACCCAAATATTCAGAGATAGAATGTAAAGAGAAGGGTATAACCTATAGTGTTCCGCTTAGGGCTAAAGTTAGACTGGTAAGTAAAATTACCGGAGAGATAAAGGAGAGCGAGGTCTACCTAGGAGAACTTCCCTGGATGACCGAAAGGGGAACATTTATTATAAACGGGACGGAAAAGGTCATAATAAATCAATTAATCAGGTCACCGGGGGTATATTTTGATTCGCAGTTAGATATAAGTGGTAGGCCTCTGTTTCGTGCTTCTCTCATACCATCTAGAGGAGCCTGGTTAGAGTATGAAACGGATTCAGAAGGGGCTATATTCTTTAGAGTCGATACTACCGGAAAGAAGATCCCTCTTACACTTCTCCTCAAGGCAGTGTGTTTTGATACCGAAGATGATCTTATTATGGGTTTTAGACCTTACGAAGCAGTCATAGGTAGAACATTAAAGGTTGAGGGTAAACCATATACTAAAGAAGATGCTCTCTTAGAGTTGCTTAGAAGGCTTAGTCCTGGTACCCCTATAAATGTAGACAATGCAATCAGGTATATAAATGATATCTTCTTTGACAGTAAAAGGTATGATCTAGGAAAGGTTGGCAGATATAAGTTAAATAAAAAATTCAACGAGAATGTTCCTCTAGATGTAAGGGTCCTCAGGCCTGAGGATTTGGTAAATATTGCTTACTATATGACTATGCTTATCGATAAGGCTGAAAAAGGAGAATACTATGGGCAGTACATTGATGATATAGACCATCTTGGAAATAGAAGGGTCAGACGTATTGGAGAGATGCTACAGAATCAGTTCCGTATAGGTTTTACAAGAATGGAGAGGATGATCAAAGAGAGGATGAGCTTACAGCCAGATATGGAAAAGGCTACCCCTCAGATGCTTATAAATATAAGGCCTCTCACTGCAGCTATAAAAGAGTTCTTTAATTCCAGCCAGTTATGCCAGTTTATGGATCAGACCAATCCCTTGGCTGAGCTTACCAACAAGAGGAGGGTAAGTGCTTTAGGCCCAGGTGGTTTAAGTAGAGAAAGGGCAGGATTTGAAGTCAGAGATGTACATCATACCCATTATGGGAAACTCTGTCCTATAGAGACACCCGAAGGTCCTAATATAGGCCTGATAACCAGTCTGGCTACCTATGCAAGGATAAATGAGTTTGGCTTTATAGAGACTCCTTACTGGAAGGTTGAGAATGGAAGGGTAACCGACATAGTTGAGTATCTCACTGCCGATGAAGAACAGAATTACAGGATTGCCCAGGCTAATATCAATGTAGACGAAAATGGATATATACTAGACGAGGAAGTTCCCTGTGCATACCAGGGAACATTTATTATGGTGCCAAGAGAACTTGTTCAATATATGGATGTCTCCTCGAGTCAGATCGTTGGCGTCAGCGCTGCGCTTATACCGTTCTTGGAACACGATGATGCAAGTAGAGCGCTTATGGGAGCCAATATGCAGAGACAGGCTGTTCCTCTTATAAAGCCCAAGGCTCCTTTAGTAGGTACCGGCTTGGAGAAGATAGTACCAAGGTACTCTGGTTATCTGGTAACAGCTAAGAGACCTGGAATAGTTAAGAGTGTAAGTGCCGACAGAGTAATAGTAGAGACAGATGACGGAGAGGAAGATGTATACGAGTTATTAAAGTTTGTAAGGTCTAATCAGAGTACCTGCATAAATAACAGAGTGATAGTGAACAAGGGAGATAGGGTTGAAGCAGGAGATGTCATAGCAGATGGTATGGCTACTGACCAGGGAGAACTGGCTCTTGGTCAGAATGTTTTGGTGGCTTTTATGCCTTGGGAAGGTTATAACTATGAAGATGCCATACTTATCAGTGAGAGATTAGTGATAGAAGATATTTATACATCTATCCATATTGAGGAATATGAGATAGAGGCAAGAGATACCAAGGTTGGACCGGAAGAGATAACCAGAGAGGTACCAAATGTGAGTGAAGAGGCGCTCAGAAATCTCGATGAGAATGGGATAATAAAGATAGGTAGCGAGGTCCAGGCTGGAGATATACTCGTTGGAAAAGTTTCTCCAAAGGGAGAGACAGAACTCACCCCTGAAGAGAGATTACTTAGAGCTATTTTGGGAGAAAAATCCAGGGAGGTAAGGGATACCTCTTTGAGACTTCCCCCTGGAGAAAGGGGTATAGTAATAAAAACCCAGGTATTCTCTAGAGAAAATGGGGATGAGCTTCCACCAGGTGTCTTGAAGATGGTTAAGGTTTTTGTAGCCCAGAAGAGAAAGGTTTCTATAGGTGATAAGTTGGCTGGAAGACATGGTAATAAAGGAGTTATAGCTAACATACTTCCGGTAGAGGATATGCCTTATCTGCCAGATGGCACACCTGTGGATATCGTTCTAAATCCATTAGGGGTCCCATCCAGAATGAACCTCGGTCAGATATTTGAGACTCATCTGGGTCTTATAGCCAAACATAGAGATTTTATAGCAGAGACTCCTGTATTTAATGGGGCTACAGAAGAAGAGATCTTTGAAGGTATAAAAGAATTAATTACAGAGATTCCAGGTCTTGATGAAAATGGTAAGTGTGTACTTTATGATGGAAGAACTGGTGAGCCATTCCATAGTCCAGTGACTGTTGGATATATGTATATAATGAAACTCATCCATCTGGTAGATGATAAGATACATGCCCGTTCTACCGGTCCGTACTCACTTGTTACCCAGCAGCCCCTAGGAGGAAAGGCGCAGTTTGGTGGGCAGAGATTTGGGGAGATGGAAGTATGGGCTCTAGAGGCTTACGGAGCAGGTCATACCCTCCAGGAGATGCTTACTATCAAGTCTGACGATATAGAGGGAAGGAACAAGGCATACGAGGCTATAATCAAGGGTAAGAAGATTCAGACCCCAGGCATCCCTGAGTCATTTAAAGTCCTCATAAGAGAACTTCGAGGGTTAGCTCTGGATGTAATCATATATGATAAGGATGGTAATGAAATATCTATTGATGAGGAAGGTGAAAGGAGTCCATTTGAGATCTGGAATGAGTTTAATATAAATCCGGAAGGGATGGAGAAAGATGGAAGCGATTAGAAAAGAATCGACAAAAATTAATATGAGTAATTTTACTAAGATCCAGATAAAGCTTGCCTCTCCGGAGAAGATCAGAGAATGGGGAACTAGGAGGGTGGGGGGGCAGGTGATATATGGAGAGGTAAAGAAGCCTGAAACAATAAATTACCGTACATTCAAGCCCGAGATGGATGGACTTTTCTGTGAGAGGATATTTGGTCCCACCAAGGATTGGGAGTGTTACTGTGGTAAGTACAGAAAATTGAGATATAAGGGGATAGTCTGTGATAAATGTGGAGTGGAAGTCACCACCGCTAAGGTGAGAAGAGAAAGAATGGGTTACATAGAGCTTGCAGCTCCAGTAGCCCATATATGGTTTGTTAAGAGTGTCCCCTCCAGGATAGGACTCATCCTGAATATGAATTCGAAGGACCTAGAGAGGGTGATCTACTTTGCAGCCTATGTGGTATTAGACCCTGGAGACACTCCTCTGGAGAAAGGGCAGGTATTGAGCGATGTTGAGTATGAAGAATATCTCCAGAAGTATGGAAATAAGTTTAGAGTAGGGATGGGAGCAGAAGCAATAAAAGAGCTTCTTACAGAGATAGACCTGGAAAAACTTTCCAAAGAATTGAGACAGGAACTGGAGACCGCAAATGGTCAGAAGAAGGTCAAGATACTCAAGAGATTAGATGTAGTTGAAGGATTACTTAAATCTGGTAACAGACCAGAATGGATGATTCTTGAAGTCCTACCTGTTATACCACCAGAATTGAGACCAATGGTTCCACTAGATGGAGGAAGGTTTGCAGTAAGTGATTTGAATGATCTTTATAGAAGGGTTATAAATCGAAATAACAGGCTCAAGAAACTGATTGAACTTCAGGCTCCCGAAATCATTATCAGAAATGAAAAGAGGATGCTACAGGAGGCTGTGGATGCCCTTATAGATAATGGAAGGAGAGGGACCGCTGTAACAGGATCTAATAGAAGGCCATTAAAGTCTCTCAGTGATTTGCTCAAAGGTAAACAGGGGCGTTTCAGACAGAATCTTCTTGGCAAGAGGGTTGATTATTCTGGTCGTTCTGTTATAGTTGTAAATCCAGAGCTGAAACTCAATCAATGTGGTTTACCTCGGGAGATGGCTCTGGAACTTTTTAAGCCCTTTGTTATGAGAAGACTTGTAGAACGTAAACTTGCCCACAATATTAAAAATGCAAAGCGTATGGTCGAGAGGATGCGTCCAGAGGTATGGGATGTACTGGAAGAAGTTATAAAAGACTACCCAGTCTTATTGAATCGTGCTCCTACACTGCACAGACTGAGTATACAGGCATTTTATCCTGTATTGGCTAAGGGGAGGGCAATAGAGATCCATCCTATGGTCTGTCCACCATATAATGCAGACTTCGATGGTGATCAGATGGCTGTTCATGTTCCGCTTTCTCTGGCAGCAAGGGCAGAAGCAGAACTTATAATGGCATCTCCTTACAATATCCTATCTCCTGCACACGGTAAACCTCTGGTAGCTCCACACCAGGATATGGTTATAGGGCTGTTCTATCTTACCTTGGAAAATCCAGATGCTAGGGGAAGAGGGAAGATATTTGCCAGTTATGAGGAAGCTTTAATGGCTTATGAGGTTGGTGAACTAGATATACATGCCCCGATAAAGATAAGGTATAAGGGTGAATTAAGAGAGACTACACTGGGTAGAGTTATATTCAATAGCATCCTGCCGGAAGATTGGGAATATGTAAATGAACCTCAGGATAAAAAGGCGCTAGGAAATCTTGTGGAAGCCTGCTTTAAGAAGAAAGGCTATACTGCTACCATAACACTCTTGGATAATATGAAAGAGTTAGGGTTTAAATGGGCAACCAAGGCAGGTCTTACCATTTCAGTAAAAGATGTTGAAATCCCAGAAGAAAAGAATGAACTTATAAGGAGAGCTGAAGAGGAAGTCGAATCTCTAAATAGTAGGTATGAATTAGGCTTACTTACAGAGTCCGAGAGATACCAGCAGATAGTAAATCTTTGGAACTCCGTAACTGATACAATAACGGAGAAGATAAGAAGTAATATGAACCCATTCAATCATCTATATATGATGACGATATCTGGAGCTAGAGGTAACATTCAACAGATGAGACAGTTGGCTGGAATGAGAGGACTTATGGCAGACCCTTCAGGACGTATCATAGAGTTCCCAATTATACACAACTTTAGAGAAGGATTGAGTGTAGTGGAGTACTTTATCTCTACACATGGGGCAAGAAAGGGTTCTACCGATACTGCCCTCAGGACTGCCGATTCTGGATATCTTACCAGACGTCTTATAGATGTTGCCCAGGAAGTTATAGTTGAGGAGAAAGATTGTGGAGATACTGAAGGTATATATGTATATCCTCTGAAAGAGGGAGAAGATATTATAGAACCTCTTTCGAAGAGAATTCTATACAGGATTTCTGCAGAAGATGTCATAGATCCAAATACTGGTGAAGTTATTGTGAGGGCCAATGAGCCTATAGATGATGAAAAGGCTAAGAAGATAGAGTCTGCTGAAATTGAAAGGGTAAGGGTCTTTTCTGTGCTAAGTTGTAAGTCTAAGAGAGGGGTATGTGCCAAGTGTTACGGTATCAACCTGGCTACCAATAAACTAGTAGATGTTGGAGAGGCTGTTGGAGTTATTGCCGCTCAATCTATAGGTGAGCCAGGTACACAGTTAACTCTGAGAACCTTCCATACAGGAGGGGTGGCGGTAGAAGATATAACTCAGGGTCTTCCCAGGGTAGAGGAGTTATTTGAGGCTAGAAAGCCAAAGGGACAGGCAATTATGAGTGAGGTCTCTGGAACGGTTAAGATAGAGGAGAGTAGAGGTATAAATTATATCTATATTATCGATGATAATGTAGAGAAGGCAAGGTATCAGATCCCCTATGGTGCTAAGATAAGGGTACAGAATGGTGATAAGGTTGTTCCCGGCACCCCTCTCACAGAGGGTCCACTTAATCCTCATGAGATACTGAGGATTAAAGGTGTGGAAGAGGCGGAGAGATACCTGGTTGACGAGGTCAAGAAGGTCTACATCTCTCAGGGTGTTGACCTGCATGACAAACATATAGAGCTTATAGTGAGGAGAATGTTGCAGAAGGTAAGGGTAGATGACCCAGGAGATACCGATTTGATAATAGGCAATCTTGTAGATATGTATGAGTTTGAAGAGCTTCAGGACTGGGCTATTAGGAATAATCTGAAACCTCCAAGAGGTAAGAGGGTCCTATTGGGTATTACTCGAGCCTCACTTGCTACTGACAGTTTCTTGGCTGCTGCATCCTTCCAGGAGACAACAAGGGTTTTAACAGAAGCTGCTGTAAAGGGAAAAATAGATACCCTTTCAGGACTGAAGGAGAATGTCATTATTGGTAATCTTATACCTGCAGGGACAGGTTTTCCCAGTTATAGAAACGTTGAGGTAGAGAGAGTTGAAGAACCTGGAGAAGAGGTATCTTTAGAAGATATTCGGCTGACACAGTAAAGGAGGATTTTGTCTATGCCATTTATAGGAGAGAGAGAAAGGAATTATTTAAAAGATATTTTTACTAAGGAACTTGTTAATGAAGTAAGGTTACTGTTTTTTACTCAGAAGGCTGGTTTATTTATCCCTGGAGTAGAGTGTGAGTATTGTAGGGAGACTGGAGAGCTGCTGAAAGAGCTTTCTGGTGTGTCCGAGAAGATAAGATTAGAGACTTACGACTTTATAACGGACGAAGAAAGCGTGAAGAAATATAACGTAAAGAGGATTCCTGCTATTATTATAGCTGGGGATGAAGATTATGGAATAAGGTTCTATGGAATTCCATCTGGATACGAATTTTCCTCTCTTATAGAAACTATAATAGACGTTAGTAAGAGAGAGACTAAATTATCCAAGGATATAAAGGAAAGGCTTGCCAAGATCAACAGAGAAGTTAATATACAGGTATTTGTAACTCCAACCTGTCCCTACTGTCCCAGGATGGTGCATACCGCTTATCAGTTTGCATTAGAGAATAAGTATATTACTGCTGAGGGTATCGAAGTTATTGAGTTTCCTCAACTAGGAAACTATTACAATGTAAGTGGTGTCCCAAAAACGGTTATAAATGATAAAGAAGAGATAGTAGGGGCTGTCCCTGAATCCGTCTTCCTGGAGAGTATAGAGAAGGCTGTAGAAGAGTAAAAATAGTCGAGGGCTACCAGAGCTCTCCTGGTAGCCCTCGTTGGTGTTTAAACATTTGCTGAGAAGGTAGAGCCACAGTTCTTACACTCCCATTTAGATGGGTCGCCCTTTTTAGGAAGTATCTTTGTACTACCGCACTTTGGACATCTTGCCGGAGCTTTTTTACCCATAACCTTCACCTGCCTTTTCTTTGGAATAAACTCCTAAATATTCACCCTGCCTCTTCTCTATAATATTATTTAAATTAGACAACCTAGACTTCCTATCTTTAGACCTAGTTATAGCAGAACCTATAACTAGCATATCTACTCCAAGATTCAGTAACTCTTCCATATTCTCTTCATTTATACCGCCATCTACCTCTATAAGTGGGGAGACATTTAAGTTCCTACATAGCTCTCTCAGGTTTTTTAGCCTCTTGAATGTGTTCCTGATAAATTCCTGTCCTCCAAAACCAGGGTTTACACTCATAATCAGTACCAGGTCTATCTCCTCTATGATGTCTTCTAGGAGCAAAATAGGTGTTCCTGGGTTTATGGCGATTCCTGCCTTACACCCTAAAGATTTTATATAGGAGATAACCCTATGTATGTGAGGAGTTGCTTCTAAGTGTACTGTAATTAGATCCGCTCCTGCATCTACGAAGGGGTCTATAAAGTTTTCTGGAGGGATTACCATAAGATGGACATCCAGTAGAAAATTACTGTTCTTCCTTATAGACTCTACAAATTGTGGCCCAAAGCTTAAGTTTGGTACAAAGTGTCCATCCATTATATCTATATGGAGCCATTCTACACCAAAGTCTCTAAATTCTTTCAGTAAATCCTTTATCTCCAGTATATCTGCAGAAAGGAGGGATGGAACTATTTTTGCCATAGTGTAACTTCTCCTTCTTCTTTAAGGTTTATGTGCTTTACCTTAATAGGTCTATCAAGAAAGATAATAGCCTTCTCTCTAAATTCATAAGCGTCCCCTGTGGTGAAAAACTCTATCTTGCCTGTCCCATCTCTTATCATACCCATATCCTTCAATCTTATCAGTAACTCCTCCACTGCATATACCGCTGGATCTACAATATCTATATCCTTTTTACTTTTCTCTAATAGAATACTACTAATTTCCTTTAAATACAAGGGATAATGGCTACATCCCAGTATGAGTATATCTATATCTGCCCTTATAAGTGGATCAAGGTATACTGATAAAGCTTTAAGTAATATCTCTTTTCTTACCCTATTCTCTATAAAGGGGACAAGTAGTGGGGCAGATTTCTCTATTACCTGCACATTTGGATTGTATCTTTTAATTGCTAGGGTATACGCCAGAGAAGCTACAGTAGCCCTAGTAGCCAGGACTCCTATCTTATCAATATTTTCTCTTTTAGAAAGTCTTTCTGCTGTAGGTTCTATGAGTCCAACTATAGGGGTAGAAGTAATGCTTTCTATATAATTCAGAGCTAAAGCAGAACTTGTGTTACATGCTACAAGTATAGCCTTTACATTCATCCTCTCCAAAAAGGATACTATCTGTCTCATATAGCTTACGATTTCCTGAATAGATCTATTTCCATAGGGCATATGGATTGTATCTGCCACATATATGATATCCTCATAAGGGAGAGTCTTAATGAGCTCATTTAATACTGTGAGCCCTCCCAAGCCTGAATCGAATATCCCTATCGGTCTACTCATTTCTTCCTCTCCAGATATCTTAGTATGCCTGTAACTATTCCACCTGCAATCTTTCTCCTATACAGTGGGTCCATAAGTAACTTCTCTTCTATGGGATTTGATATAAATAAAGCCTCTACTAGAATGGCAGGGATGTTTGTATTTTTCAGGAGAAAGAACTCTGCCTTCTTAACACCTCTATCATATCTACCTGTTGCATCTGCCAGAGAACTGCAGACAGTTTCAGCAAAGGCTCTATCCTCTTCTCTGTAATAAAATACCTCTATCCCACCGGGGATCGGAGAATATGCCGAATTACAGTGGACACTGACTAGTATCGCTGAACTATGGTTATTTATAATTACAACCCTGGCATTTAATTCGTCCCGTGAGCTTTGAGGATTTTGAGATACATTATAGTCTCCATCTCTGGTTAGAACCACCTGATACCCTGATGATTCCAGTAGACCCTTCATATATAGCACAATATCAAGGGTAACATCCTTCTCTTTCAATCCGCTAGGGCCAATGGCTCCAGGGTCATTTCCCCCATGCCCTGGATCCAGTATAATTACAGGTTTAGTGACATCTACCATCTGTAGTATTGGTAGACTTATCTGAAATGTCCCCGCCTCTTTTGGTTCCTCTATCGACCACTCATTTTTGATACCATTTTTTAAAACTATCCTGACAGAGGGTGGATATATACTGAACTGACTTATCTTTATCTCTGGGGATGAGGTAGATGGAAGATAGTCATCATACATAAGCGTCATATCAGGGATATCGATCACAATTCTATCAGGGTTACCTAAGAAGAATACCTCTGGATTTAACTGATTCCTGTGGGTGGATACAACATTGAGATATACTTTACCCGACGTTTTCTCTATACGTAGCTCTTTTAATCTTGGAGGAAAGATTATAGTAATACCAGAATCTTCTTTCTTTATCTCTTTGTATCTTATGGGTCCGGTAAGGTCAAAGACAAATCTTATTTTATCTTCACTCTGTCTTGCTATCCTTATCCCTATTATTCCATCAGTGTCTATTGGTATCTCTATCTTATCCAAATTGATATTGATGGGAGATATATCTATAAAAAATCTGTAGGGATTCTGAAGGTATGCATAGTTATAGTTAAACTCGGCTGATGAGATCAGTATTTTAAACACATCTCCGTCTTCTAGGTGTTCCCAGATTATACCATTTATGGGCGGATATGTTAGAGAGTAGAAACCTTGTCCGCCATACGCTAGAGAAGCTATAAATAGAAAGCCAAAAATAAAAAAGATAGAATATATTTTACTTTTCATAATATTTTGGTGGAGGCGGCGGGAATCGAACCCGCGTCCGAGAATGAGAAGCCAAAAGGCTCCTACAGGATTAGCCTCTGTTTAAATTTCCTTCTATAGTACCCCAGAGGCAGGGCTATAGAAGTAAGCTCACCTTTAAATTCCCCTTCTCCCCGTGAGCAGAGGGAGAAAGGTTAGCCTGCTAGGGTCAGGCCATTTCCCACCTCGCAGGCTAAGGTAGGAATGACCTCTGCCTATCTAATTAGGCAGCTAGTGCTAACTGATTGTCAGCAGTTATTTTTTTACCGCATTTTTACGAGCCTGCGGTGACTCGTCCTGCTCCTTTTGACCTCTCTATCCCCGTCGAATCCTTACGCCCCCTTATACTCTTTCAGTGCTCTTTCTAATTCTCTTACCTTTTCCTTTTCTATAAGGATTCTCTTCTTATCTACGAGTTTCCTACCTTTGGCTAAAGCTATCTCTAACTTGGCTCTACCCCTTTTAAAGTACACCCTTAGTGGTATTATTGAATAACCCCGCAGTTGACTTCTACCAGCAAGGTATTCTATCTCCTCCTTATGGAGGAGTAGCTTCCTTGTCCTATCTGGATCCAGATTATACCTGCCACCCTCCTTATAGGGTGGTATATGCATATTTATTATCCAGGCTTCTCCATCCTTTATCTGTACATAGCTATCTCTTAAGTTACAACTCCCTCTTCTAAGGCTCTTTACTTCGGTTCCAGATAGAACTATACCTGCTTCCAAAGTCTCCTCTATATCATAATCATGATAGGCTCTTCTATTAACAGTTACTATCTTCTCTCCTTCTTTCAAACCTATTCCTTGTCTCCTAGGTTAAACTTCCTCCTAAACTTCTCTACCCTTCCTTCGGTATCAACAATCTTCTGCTGTCCCGTGAAGAAGGGGTGACACTTGGAGCATGATTCTACCCTAAGCTCCTTCTTTGTTGAGCCAGTTATAAATGTATTACCACAGGCACATATAACTACCGCATCTGTATAGTATGTTGGGTGAATATCCTTCTTCATCCGATCCTTCCTCCTTAAAGTCAGGTCTCTTCATTAAATATTATAACATAGTCTACAAGATATAGTCAGCTTTCTAATCCCCTTATATACTTTCTTTTTATCCTTCCCTTGAGATTCGTAATTATTGTGTATGGAATTACTCCACATCTTTTTGCCATTTCTTCGACTGAAATGGTCTTTCCTCCCTGGTTTCCTATTAATACCACCTCATCTTCTATCCTTGCCTCAGGTATGTTGGTTAGGTCTACTATTGTATAATCCATACAGATCCGTCCTATAATAGGTGCTTTCTTGCCTCTTACCAAGAGGTACCCATTATTGGATAGTTGAAAAGGGATCCCATCCCCATAACCTATCGGTACTATTCCTATTTTCATAGGCTTTTCCGAGATAAAAGTCCTCTCATATCCTACTGACCAGTTATTGGGTATTTCTCTAACTGAGAGCAGTTTAGATTTTAGACTCATAACTGGCAGTAATTCTACAGAAGTATCTATATCTACAGGATTTATTCCATACATAGCTATCCCTACCCTTACCATATCCATAGTAGTGTGAGGATGATATAATACCGCCGGACTATTGGCTATATGTCTGATAGAGAAGAAAATCTTTCTCCTCTCCAGCATAGACATTAACTCTAAAAATCTCCTGAATTGTAAATCCACATACTCCTTATCAGTGCCGGCGGTGCTAAAATGGCTGAATATACCTTCAAGTTTTAGATTTTGAAGACTTAAGATCTCATCAATGACTTTCAACAATTCTTCAGGTAAAAAACCAAATCTCCCCATACCGGTATCCACCTTTATATGTACAGGGATCTCTCTGTCTTCTTTTATCCCCTCTTTAGATATCAGTCTTGCGATCTCTAAGTTTGATACCGATGGAGTTATGTTGAAGTGTATGACATCTTTTATATCAGCAGGAAATATATCTCCCATTATAAGGATAGGCTTCTTTATACCAAGCTCTCTCAGTATAATTCCCTCTTCTATATTGGCTACACCAAATCCATCAACATTATCGAGATGTGGAGCTATCTCTTTAAGCCCATGCCCATACGCATCTGCCTTTACTACAGCCATAAATTTGACATAAGGACCTATATACCCCTTTAATACCTCTATGTTTCTCCTGAGATTATTAATATCAATTTCAATTATGTTCGCTTCCATAACTAATAGTATATTATACCTACCGCCTTAAGTAAACTGGTTTAATTTTAGTATCACTTCCAAAATTCCAAACGATGTGATAGAATAAACGAAAATACTTCTTGGAGGTGTAAATAAATGGTAAAC
>CAZZLK010000071.1:0-5128 GCA_964655195.1 uncultured bacterium | reverse complement strand
TGCTCTGGCTCTCTCCTGAGCCAATTTTTTAGCGGTCTCCCTATCTCTTTGAAGACCAGCACCTTCACCAGTCCTGGGCTGAGCAAGTTTCTTCCCGGACACCACTTTTTCAGAAGTACTCTCTATTGCCATAAGGAATCAAACCTCCTTAAAATATTAGATTTGTTTTCGCTAAAAGAAATAAAAAGATAAAAAATAATTCTATACTTTTGACGGTTTTTAGTTGAGGGTTAATGATAATTTCTGTTACTTTGCAAGATATCTTAATACCCCTCGGGGGGGGTAATACTATACTTATAGGAAAAAGATTACAAATAAAAAGACTATATAAAAATCGATACCCTCTATCCACACTGATAACCATAACCCAAAAGGGCCCTTTTTCCATTAAACTCTTCCCAGTTTAATCTCATTTACATTCAAATGACACTGCATATTATACACCCAAAATATAATATCGGCAAGATAGCAATAAACTTAACAGTGACCCCTTAATTTTTACCCGAATAAATTATTACCTTTACCTGTTGACTTAACGCCAGTTAGACCCTATAATATTTACCAGTAAAATATTGTTCCTAAGATAAGGATCACCGGGGTGCTGAAAGCAAGGTTATGCCCTGCAAGTAGGCTGAGAGGAATCTTCGAGGATTCCAACCCGCTGAACCTGATCTAGGTAATACTAGCGAAGGGAGTGATTGGATTGAATTATAAAGGAAAAGCTCTGACTATTGCCGGTTCGGATTCCAGCGGAGGTGCGGGGATCCAGGCGGATCTAAAAACTTTTCAAGCTTTTGATGTCTATGGAATGTCAGTTATCACTTCTGTCACCGCTCAAAATACTCTGGAGGTCAAAGCTATCTATGATATCCCAAAGGAATTTGTAGCGCTACAGATAGATTCTATTTTAGAAGATATAGGGGTAGATGCTGTTAAGACTGGTATGCTCTCCAATGAAGAGATAATAGAGACAGTTGCCGAAAGATTGAAGTTTTATAAGATAGAAAAGGTTGTTGTGGATCCGGTTATGGTTTCCAAAAGTAAGGCAAGACTTTTAAAAGAATCAGCTGAAAAGAGATTCTTGGAGTTAATCATCCCCCTTGCATTTATAATAACCCCTAATATTCCTGAGGCGGAGGTTATAAGTGGAGTAAAGATAAAAAATACCGATGATATGAAAGTATCAGCAAAGATAATAAGAGAGATGGGTGCGAAAAATGTACTCATAAAAGGAGGACATCTCGAGGGGGAAGTAACTGTAGATATACTGTTTGATGGGAGAGATTTTCATCTGTTTGAAGAGAAGAGGATACAAACCAAGAATACTCACGGCACAGGTTGTACCTTCTCCTCTGCTATAACAGCCTGTCTGGCAAGAGGAGAAGATATCTACAGTGCTGTTAAGAAGGCAAAGAGATATATAACTCTGGCAATAAGAGAGGCTCCTAACAACATAGGAAGAGGTTTTGGCCCTCTATATCATAACGTTGGAGGTATCGTATGAGAATCCTCCTTACAAACGATGATGGGATCTATGCTGGGGGTATAAAGGAGCTTATCACTGAACTCTCTGCTACCGATGAGGTTTATGTTGTAGCTCCAAAAGATAGACTTACCGGGGTAAGTGGCGGAGTTACGTTTGACAGACCCGTAAGAGTAGAGGAAGTCAATCTTTCTCTGGGAGAGAAAAAGGCATTTGCAATCTCTGGTACCCCAGCCGACTGTGTCATACTTGGAGTAGATGTACTCGTTAAAGATATAGATCTTGTGATCTCAGGGATAAACGACGAACCCAATGTTGGTGATGATATAAGATTTTCTGGGACAATAGGTGCATGTAGAGAGGCTGTATTCTCCGATATACAAGCCATAGGGGTCTCACTGGAATATGGAGATAGAGGATACTTCTACGAAGGGGCTGTCAGAATAACAAGAAGGCTTGTGGATTATATAAGGGATAATCCTCTTCCAAAAGGAATATTTTTAAATGTCAATGTTCCCAACGTCCCACAAGAAGAGATAAGGGGAGTAAGATTTGTAAGGCTTGGAAGGAGAAGGTATAAGGATAGGGTACATAGAGTCTTTGACCCTTATGGTAGAGAATACTTCTGGATAGGGGGGATTCCTCTTTTGGAAAAAGAAGAGGATACAGAAGATGCGGTATTAAAAAAGAACTATATAGCCATTACACCATTGAGTATCGATGAGACAGATTATCATTTTCTGGAGGTGATGAAGAGATGGAAGATAGAATAATGAATATATTGGAGGAAGGGAAAAAACTCTGGAACAGAATGAAAAAAAACAGACCTCTGGTACATCATATTACCAACTTTGTTGCTATGCCTGAACAGGCACATGCCACATTAGCCATCGGAGCCAGTCCTGTTATGGCGTTATACCCGGAAGAATCGGGGGATATGTGTTCCATAGCGGATGCCCTTCTTATAAATATAGGAATCCCTTCGAATGAATTTTTGTCAGCTATGAAGAAGGCGATGCATACAGCCAACAGTAAAAATATCCCGATCTTACTGGATCCGGTGGGATACGGAGCTACACCATTCAGGAATTATGTTGTAGATACTCTCTTAAAAGAATACAGAGTAACGGTGATTAAAGGTAATAGTGGCGAAATTATGGCTCTGGCAGGAAATTCTGGTATGGTAAGGGGTGTAGATGCAGTTGGAGATACAACTTTAGAGCTAAAAGATATAGTGAAGTCTTTAGCGGACAGATTCAACAGTACAGTTATAGCTACTGGAGAAGAGGATTTCATATCTAACGGGAAAGAGGTTATCTCTATAAGGGGTGGAAGCCGTATGTTAAGAAATATCACCGGGTCAGGATGCATAGCTGGATCTATAATATCGGCAGTACTGGGGACTAAAGGTGATCCTTTAGTGGCTTCCATTGCAGGTCTTATAGCATTCAAGCTTTCAGCAAAGAGAGCAGAAGAGAAGAGTAATGGACCTGGGAGTTTTAGGATGCATCTCTTTGATGAGTTATCCCTGATAAAGGGAGAGGATATAATGGAAGAGGGGGAATTAAAAGTATGGACCTGAGTCTTTATGTAATTACAGATGAGAAGATAGGATTGGGGAGAAGTCATACATTCCTAGCTGAAGAGGCACTGAAAGGTGGAGCTACAGTAATTCAGCTTAGAGATAAGGAAAAGTCCGGAAGGGAACTGTATAAAATAGGAGTAAAGTTAAGGGAGATCACGAAAAAATACGGCGCACTTTTCATAGTGAATGACAGGCTTGATATCGCTTTGGCGGTAGGGGCAGACGGAGTCCATTTAGGTATGAATGACCTTCCAATCTCTGTTGCAAGGAGAATAGCCGGAAATAACTTTATCATAGGGGCTTCGGTGAGTTCTCCGGAGGAAGCAGTATTAGCAGAGAAAGAGGGAGCAGATTATATAAGTGCCCAAAGTATCTTTGAGACATCGAGTAAGGAAGACGTAAAGGTCATAGGGTTAGAAGGATTAAAGGCTATAGTTAAGGTCTCTTCGCTTCCCGTAATTGCTATAGGTGGCATAAACAGAGACAATGTTAGAGATGTTATGAAGACAGGAGTAAAGGGTATAGCGGTCATATCCGCTGTAGTATCTAAAGAGGATGTGAGATCAGCTACCGAAGAATTAAAAAGGCTAATACATTAGCCAGATATCATAGATTTTATCTGGAGGAATCTGATAAGGTCAGTCTTACTTATAATACCTATAAGCCTGTCTTCATCCATAACAAGTAGCCTTCCAACCGAACCTTTATTAATCTTTAAGAAGGCATCGAAAGCGGATTCCTCGGGAGTTATAGTAAGGTCAGAAGATATTGGGGTCATTATCTCTCTTACTGTATAATTTTTCCATTCCTCCCTGGGGATCTTCTTTACATCATTTAGAGTAACTATTCCAAGTATACTATCTCCCCACATAACTGGGAAAGCCACATATCTATAGACAAGAAAATAGTTCGAAACCAGATCTTCTACAGTGATATTTGGAGGAACAGACTGGATCTCTCTGCTCATAAGGTCCTTTACCTTGGCATCTGTAAAGGCTTCTCTTATATCGACTTCTCTTTCCCCTGACATAGCTCCCTGACTCAGGAACCATCCGATAAATATAAACCAGAGGCCCGTTATAAACTGACCAAAGAGAAGGATATAGAAACCTAAAAACATTATCATTGTGGCAAATGTCATTCCAATACTGGCGGATATTCTGGTAGCTCTTCGAAAATTTTTGAGGCTCATCCAGAGTATCGCCCTGAGTACCCTGCCCCCATCTAAAGGGAAGGCTGGAATCAGATTAAATCCTGCCAGAATCAGATTCACACGGTAAAGATATAAAATAGCTCCCCCTATAGGGGACAAAGGATTGAACGGGATCTTGGAGAATAAAAAGAAGATAAGAGCCAAAAAGGCACTGGTAACTGGGCCAACAATAGATATAAGTAACTCTTCTTTTGCAGATTTAGGTTCCCCTTCTATCTCAGCTATACCACCAAACATAAAAAGAGTAATTCTCTTTATTTTTAGACCGAGCTTTATCGCAGTATAAGAGTGCATAAGTTCATGCATAGTAACACAGATAAAAAATATAAAAGATGCTATGGCGCCAATAATCCAGTTTATATAGGGAGAAGTGTATAGAGTATAGTTAGAGAGATAACTGGTAGCCAAGGTGTTGGTTATCAGTCCAAAGACGATAACCCAGGTATAGTGGATCTCTATCGGGATCCCTAGGACCCTACCTATTCTTAGACTCCCCACCATAAAAGAAAAATCACTCCTTCCAGAAATTTTATTTCCAATTCTATAATACCACTATAGTGGCTTTAAATCTATACAGTGCCGAAAATAAAATATAAAATAAAGGGGTAAGGGAAAATCCCTTACCCCCGAGATGCTCTATTTAGACCTAACCTTAAAGACAAACCTACCTGAACCCACGGAAAGGCTTATAAAATCTTTCTCTTCATTGGCGGTATATATCCCTTCAGCCTTCTCTATCAGCAATCCACCAGACCAGATAACCTTTCCACTTTCCTCAATTACAGTATCTTCATAGAGCTTCGGTATTCTGATCTCTCCTTCTACATTGGTAGGTATACTGATTACA